>JBCCJB010000011.1:0-23511 GCA_039028015.1 Planctomycetota bacterium | reverse complement strand
GTGCTCGGCTGCGGAATCGTGGGAACCGGTGCGGGCGAACTGATTGCCGAAGCGGTCTTAGCGATCGAAATGGGTTGTGAGGTCGCTGATATCACCGAAAGCGTCCACCCGCACCCGACGCTCAGCGAAACCCTCATGAACGCCGGCGAAGTCCACTTTGGCACCGCCACCGAGATTTTCAAACCCAAACGCAAGCCCGCCGCGGCGGCATCGGGTTGAGATCCACCTTGACCTGGCGAGGAAGCGAAGTTTACACCGCAAGGGTCTGAATTTGCTTCCCGCTGCTTCAAGGATGAAGACCCGCCATGACACTTCCGGCCGCCGTCCCACTGTTGGACGTCAATCGAGATAACGCGACGCACCGCGACGAGTTTATCGAGGTCTTAACCCAGGTGCTCGACAGCGGTCGATTCCTTTTCGGACCCGATGTGGCGGAGCTGGAATGCGAATTGGCCGGCTACTGTCAGGTCGAAAATGTCGTCGGCTGCGCGTCGGGCTCCGACGCACTCTTGCTGTCGCTGATGGCACTCAACATCGGCCCGGGCGATGAAGTGATCGTCCCAAGTTTCACGTTTTTTGCTTCGGTCAGCTGCGTCACTCGATTGGGTGCCACTCCCGTATTTGTGGACATTTGCCCGAAAACGTTCAACGTCAATCCGGATGCGATTGCCGCCGCAATCACAAGCCGAACCAAGGCGATTATTCCCGTTCACCTATTCGGCCAATGCGCGCAGATCGATCGGATCTGCCAAATCGCGGGAGACCATGACATCCCCGTTGTTGAGGACGCCGCGCAGGCAATTGGAGCCGCCTATCATTCACGTCCCGCTGGCAGTTGGGGGCTAGTGGGTTGCTTCAGCTTTTATCCGACCAAGAATCTGGGCGGCATGGGTGACGGCGGAATGATCACCAGCGGCGATGCTGCGATGGCCGACCGACTGCGTCTGTTCGCCGGCCACGGCATGCGTCCGCGTTATTACCACCAAGTTGTGGGCATCAATTCGCGGCTCGATACGTTTCAAGCGGCAGTCTTGCGAGTCAAGCTTCGACACCTAGGCGAAGCGATCGAGGGTCGAGCAACGGCGGCAGAGCGTTATGTGCGGCTGCTATCGGAGGCCAACCTGTTGGATGAGCATCAAATCACGCCGCCCGCCCACGATCCCAATGCGTTTCACGTTTGGAATCAATTCACGATCCGAGTCGGTGATGGGCGGCGTGATGCGCTTCGTTCGCATCTCGCGGAACAAAACGTTGGATCGGAGATCTATTACCCCGTGCCGATGCATCAACAAGCATGCTTTGAATCGATTGATTTCAAGCGTGACGGTTTGGAAGAAACGGAGCGTGCCAGCGCCGAAGTGCTCAACCTTCCGATCTTTCCTTCTCTGACCGAATCCGAACAGGTTCGCGTTGTTGATTCAATCGCCAATTTCTACGCCAGCGGTGTGACTTCAGCAGCCGCGTAAAAACAATGTGCCGACGGCATCGAATCTTGGCATCAACCAACACATGCAGGTTGATAGGCCAATCCAGCAGACCGATTATGCGTTTGGGTCACGGTCGAGCCATGCGACCCGATTGGATTGCGGGTCGACTGCCGTTGATTGTTTGCCTGTTGAGTTTGTCACTTCCGCCTTTGATGGCGGAATCACCTGAACTGAAACGGTTCGTCGAGCAGGTGAATGCGGAGCTATTGGATGAAGCCGTCTCAGGTCTATCGGAATTAGACGAATCGGATTTAGATTCACGATGCATCTCCGCCACGATCCGCTTGGCTCGATCGCTGAAAACGGCCGATCGACTCGAAGCAGCCGCCAAGGTTTACGGGCGTTTGGCGGGCTGGTTGGAGAATGCCGACGAAAACGCAGCGTTAGCCACCATCCCTGATTCAATCGTGATCGCAACATGGTGCGAGACCGCCGAATCGTTGGCTCGAGTGAGTCAGTACGAGGAAGCAGCCGCATGGATTGATCTCGCAACGGCACGAGTGGATCGCATCCCGGCCAATCCGCCCAATGAGCTGATTGAAAAACTTGCGTCGGCCTCCAGCGGCGTGGCAGCTGGCCTTCTGGACATCGGTGAAGTGGATGCGGCCGCACAGCTCTATCAATGGCAAGTCACAAAGGGTGGCGATGGGCAAATCGCAATGGCGCGTTTGGGTTTGGCATGGTCGCTGACGGCCAGCGGTGATCCCGACGCTGCGTTGCCAGCAATTGAGTCGTTCCTAGAGCATCATCCCAATCACGCCGATGCCGCATCAGTATGGCTGTTGAAATTGAGATGCTCCCGTGTTGCTGATCAAAATGCGTCGATTGATTCGATCGTCAATACGCTGATCAAACAATTCCCCAACGATGACGCCACGTTGACAGCGGTTGCGGCCAAGTGCCAAACCATGAAGCTGAGCGAGATCGCTGACCATCCGGCATCGGTGATCGCAACCTATTTGCCGCAACACGCCACTCGATTCATCAATCACGCGACCACGTCGATTGACGTCACATTGCTGTCGTTTGGTTTGCTCGCTTCGATCACGGCGGATGATACGACGGCATCGGATCAGTTTGCTGATGCATTGTTGCGACATGATTCCGATGGCTTGGCTGTCACCGCGGTGCTCGAAACGCTGACGGACTTTGATGCATCCGAGCAGACGGAGATGTTGGCCAAACGTTGGTTATCATTCACCGAAGACACGTGGCGTGATTCCCCTCGATCGATCGAGGCGGTTTGCCGATGGGCGGGACGTGCCGGACGTTGGGATATTTTGTCCGACGCGGCGATTGAGGTAACTCCGCAGAGCGTGTTGGGAATCGATCAAAGTGCCGATGACGACTCAATTTCCAAACGATCGTCGTCACGTTTGAACGTCACGCGATTGCTGGCCGAATCGTTGCTGCAAACTGGTCGGACGAAACAATCATTGGCTTGGTGGACCGAAATCGTCGATGAAGCCGGTGCTGATGATTTCGCGACAAAGATGCGACTGGCGGAAACGGCCGTCGCTTCGGGGACCGTGACCGACGCAACCTCGAGGATTGCCGCCGCCCGAGCCGTTGCGGACGATTCGCTCGGACAAACGTCGCTGATTGATTTGCTGAGTGCTGATGTTCAGATTCGTCAGTTGCAATTTGATCGTGGTCGATCGATTCTGCAGCGCGTTGTCAGATCGGGTAACGCACCCCGTCACATTCGCGGTCGAGCCCAATGGATGATCGGCGAAACGTTCTTCATGCAAGAAGAATTTGACCAGGCGATCGACGCTTATCGATTGGTCGAAGGTATCGGCAGCGATGATCAATGGACGGCAGCCGCGTTGGTGCAAGCGGGCAAGTCGTTTGAGCAATTGGGGCGGACACGCGAAGCCACGATGTGTTATGCCAGCTTGGTCAACCGGTTTGGCGACAGCGTTTACGCCAATGGTGCCGCAGCACGCTTGGCCGCGCTCCAAGTCGCTCCCAACATGCCTCCCGATTCCGCACCGCTCCGACGCTAGCCCGTCTGTGAATCCTCCAGCAGGTCAACAGTGCCTCACATGCATCGATCCACCGCGATATTCGGTTTGCTGATTGCGATTTCGTTGATCGGAAACCATGTCGTTGTCGGACAAAACCAAAACGGCACCTATGGCTTTGGCCCACCACCGCAATTCAACTCCTCGAGTCGTTTTAATTCCGGTTCAATCAGTCAGCCTCAGCGAGCCACCACGTACCCGGCCGCGCCCGGCCCCGCTGCTCGAACTGCCGCGTCGCCATCCACGGCATCGGCTGACGGATTTGCCATTCCACCATCACCGGCGTCACAAACCGAATCAACATCAGACGATTCGTCGGCGTCACCATGGGTCATGCCGGCGATCGTTGCACGAATTGCCGAAGGTGGCGTGTTGATGATTCCTTTGGGGGTTTGCTCGCTGATTGTGCTGGCACTTTCGCTTGAGCGTTTGATTGCGCTACGTCGCTCGCGGGTCATCCCCAAGCCTTTCGTACGACGATTCACCGAATGCGTCGAGGATGGCCAATTGAGCTACGACGAAGCAACGGCGATCTGCGACGAATTTGATTGCCCCGTTGCCGAAGTGTTTCAAGCGGCGGTGCGTCGTTGGGGGCGTCCAATGATGGAGATCGAACAAGCCGTTATCGATGCCGGTGATCGAGTTGGTGATTCGCTGAAGCGGTTCTTGCGTGTTTTTCATGCGATCAGCAACGTCACGCCACTTATTGGACTGCTGGGCACCGTCTTAGGCATGATTCAAGCATTTGAGTCAATCGGTGGCGTTGATGCCGCTGGTGGAGCCCAAGGCGTCTTGGCCGGCGGCATCAGCACCGCATTGATGACGACAGCGGGAGGATTGTCGGTCGCCATTCCCGCATACCTCGCATTCATGTTCTTCAGCGCGAAATCAGATCGCTATTTGGGTGAGATCGATCGATTATGCCAACGCGTGATCGATTGCATCTCTGCGGAGAGTCTGGAAGGTGGATCGGCCAAAGCATCGCGGAAACGACGGGCCGCGTGATGAATCGACATCGTCAATCCGGCACCGATGCCACGATCAGTTTGACTCCGATGATCGATGTCGTGTTCTTGCTAGTCATCTTTTTCATGGTTGGCAATCGCATGGACGCGGGTTCAGCCGGCGTGGAGGTGTCACTGCCCGGAGCCGGCGCGATGCAGGCGATGTCGCGGTTGCCCGATCGTAAAGTGGTTGAAGTCACCGCGAGCGGCGACATTCAACTGGACGGACAAATTGTGACACCCGAGCAGCTGACGCAGACTCTACGACAACAACGCTCGGCCTATCCCGACTTACGAGTGGCCGTCCGTGGCGAAGGCGATAGCTCATTGCAGTTGGTCGCCGATGTGATGCGTCGAATTAGCTCCGCCGGCGTCCAACAAATGGATCTGGCCACCAAGTCGCCCTTGATGTCGTCGCGTTCCGGCGTGCGACGATGAATCTGTTTTGGACCTGTTCGGAAATTAGTTCGACGTGCTTTTTGCGAATCATCACGGCGAAACGTGCTGGGCACTCTGGAAGTGCCGAATTGATCTCGAACAGTTCTTTCAGATCAATGACTGGGGATTGATTCCCGCGGATTGGCAAGCGACGCAGCGCGCTTGGCAAGCCACACTTTGGGCCAATCCCAATTTCGTGCGGGCGATCGCGGTCGTCGCTGTCGCCTTGATGGTCATCACGATCTGGCTCTTTCGTCGTCGGCGACGGTCAGGTCATGCTGCGGCGACGATCTGCTTGACCTTGTCAGTGATCTTGCACATCGCATTGATCATTTGGGTTCCCAAAATGACATGGTTCCAGGTTGGAGGATCGTCGCACAATCACGGCGTCAATGATGCCGGCGATGCCGAGGTATCGGTTTCAATGTGGGCCGATTCGGAAGCGGATTGGATGAGCATGTCCGATGAAACACGAGCGGAGCCGGAAACCGAACCACCTCCCATGGTCGCACCGCTGCCGATCGCGGACTCGATCCTGCAGCCACCAGAATTGCAGCTGATCGAGAACGTTCCATCACTGACGGACTCAGTGGAAACTCAGATCACCGAACCGGACGCCCCGAACGACCCATCAAACGAAGAATCTAATGAATCGCCCGCGCGATTGAGCGCAACCGCTAGCATGGTTGGATCAACAGCAGAGATGCCCGCTAGTCTTGCTTCATCCATTTCGCCCACGTCGGTGACCGATGACGTTCCCAACCAATCGATCGATGATGATCCGCCGCTGACCGATCTCGATGCCTGGTTGGCGGATCAGTTGGCCGATCCGACGCCAGAAGTGATGGAGTCGCCTGAGAATGACTCGCCAGATTTGGGGATGGCGTCCAACGCTGACGTGGCAACCGCCAACACGTCAATCGATTCATTCAAGACAAAGCAAGACGGTGAGACGAACCTAGAAAACAAGCCGAAGCACCAGAGCGGCAGTTTTCAAGGGCACGCATTCAAGGCAGGCCGTTCCAACGGTGACTTTGCATCGCGGACGGGTGAAGCCAAGCAACGCGCCCTTGAAGCGACTGGTGGTGACGCCAACACAGAAATGGCCGTTGCTGCGGCGCTGGATCGTTTGTCGGAATTACAACGCGATGATGGGTCGTGGGATCCCGCCACCAGCGGCGGTGGGCTCGAACGGATGCCTTTGGGAATCACTCGGCCCGGTGCGGGTCGTCATGCGAAGACGGCGGTGACGGGACTGTCGTTGCTGGCTTACTTGGGCGCCGGGCACACGCATCAATCCGGTGATTATCAACAGACGATTTATCGTGGTCTGGTTTATCTGCTGAACCAACAACGCAGCGATGGTTCCTTGGCCGGCTCAGCCAGCGTTTACGGAGCGAACTACTCACACGCGATGGCGACGTTGGCGATGGCTGAAGCGGCCGCCATGACACAGGATGATTCGGCCAAGGCTGCCACACGTCGCGCTATGCGTTACACCTTCGACATGCAACATCCCGTGACCGGTGGTTGGCGTTACACAAAAAATGATCCCGGTGATTTGAGTCAGCTTGGTTGGCACGTGATGTCAATCGATGCTGCACAGCGGGCCGGCGCGATCGACAATGCCAATGCCATGCTCAGCGGCGCGCGACGATTTCTACAAACCGTTCGCGCGGGGCAACATGGCGGGCTGGCGTGTTATCGACCGGGTGAAGCACCCACATCGACGATGACGGCGGAAGCCATGGCGACCCGGCTGCTGATCAACGATCGACCGAGCGATGCCGCACTACGGGAAGGCTCCGCGATGCTGCTTCGAAACCTGCCACCGCCGGCTCGCATGCAAGCATCGACGTCCACGTCGGCCAACGACAATTTTTATGGCTGGTATTACGCGACGCTGGCCCTGCATCAATTGCAGGATGAGGCATGGCGAACGTGGAATCAAACGCTCAAAGAGCGATTATTGGCAACGCAGCAACCAGACGGATCATGGTTGACCAATACGCTTTGGGGTGGCTACGGGGGACAGGTTTACACCACCGCGATGGCGACCCTGTGCTTGGAAACCTACTACCGACATCAGATTCGGTGAAAAATTTAGCGGTGGTAATTCTCACCACACGGGTGCATCGGCGATCACGAAAATCCACGAATCTCGGTCGATGCTGAAACTGGCTCGGCGATCATGATCGGCTTCTCCGTTTCGCGAGCGATTGACAACTCAATTGAGTCGAGCTCAACCTGTCCGCCCGATTTAGCCAGGCTCCTGACTGCGAAGTCAGGCAGGCCAAAATGATTGGCCCACGCCAGTGACTGGGCAAACGGCCCAAACGATTTGGGAAAACGTCAAACCGCGATGACGCCGCCATGGCGATGCCGCGTGGATCACGACTCAATGCAAACAGCTTCATGACGCGAGCAACGCTCGAAGAACTTCGTCAGCATCGACCGGCAATCTTGCCAAGTTTGCTGCAATGTGATTTTGGCGATTTGAAATCTGAGGTGGATCGACTTTCCGCAGCCGGAACAGCGATCCTGCATCTCGACGTGATGGATGGCCATTTTGTGCCCAACCTCACTTATGGCATGCCAATCGTCAGTGGATTGAAACGACATACGACGATGCCGCTTGACGTGCATCTGATGATCTCCGACCCACTTAAGTACGCGCCACAGTTCATTGACGCTGGAGCGGACATCGTGACGTTTCATGTCGAAGCCGTTGATGATGCGGCCATGGTCGCCAGCGAGATTCGTTCGATGGGGGCCGCCGTCGGCGTCACGCTCAACCCCGACACACCGTTTGATGGCATCGTTGAGTTGGCCGGTCAGGTCGACATGGTTTTGGTGATGAGCGTCAATGCGGGATTTGGCGGGCAGGCATTCAACCCAGTTGCACTTCAGCGGATTGCGACACTTCGCGAGGCGCATCCGGATCTGTTGATTGAGATTGATGGTGGCATCAACAAATCGACCATCGGCGCAGCGCGAGCGGCGGGCTGCGATTGGTTTGTGGTCGGATCGGCGATCTTTGGTCAAAGCGATTACGCGGCGGCCATTGCTGACCTGATGTCATCAATGGAGGCGAGTGCATCGTGATTTCCCCATCGATTCATCTTCTTCGTGGTGCAACGCAGGCGAGGTTGGTGCTGGTGCGTCCCGGTGCGACGTCGTTTGACGAGCAAGGCCGTTTGAAAGGCTCGCTGGACATGCCTCTTTGCGAGTCCGGAATCGAGCAGGCCAAGAACCTTGCCAGTGAATTATCCAGCTTGCGGCTTGACGCGATCTACACGGCACCGTGTCGGTCCGCGATCCAAACAGCGGATCATCTGGCCAACGGTCGCGATGTCCGCCCCAAGGTGATCGAGGCGTTTCGCAACCTGGATTACGGACTGTGGCACGGCAAGTTGATTGATGAGATCCGACGAACGCAACCGCGTCTGTTTCGGTCGATGTGCGATCGGCCGGAATCCGTGTGTCCCCCCGGCGGCGAATCAATGCAGGCCGCGTTCACACGCACTCAGAAGGCACTGCGAAAGATCCTGAAGCGCGGTCGTGATCGGATGGTCGGCCTAGTGGTGCCCGATCCACTGGCCAGCGTGATTGCGGCCGAATTGAGCGGCGAAGCGTTACCACAACTGTGGAGCGTTGCGACCGATGAAGGCAGCTGGCAGTTAATCGATGCGAAATTGACGAACGTGTGATCGATCGGCGTTGGCTTGGTGGCTCTTTGTTAGAACACCTCTCGCAAACGTCTCGCTGAGGCAAAATGCAGACCATTGCCGGCTCCAAGGGCTCTGGCTACCCTAGGCGAGTGTGACGCAGTTGGATGCCTGATCAAGCGTCCGATTGCCTTTCCCCTCCTTCACGCGACCCGCCAGATTTTTCCATGAGCTCAGCATCAAATCGTTCGACACGACGACGTTTCCTGTCACAAACTGCCACAACATCGGCCGCACTCACGGCGGGCGTCGGATATCTGACTAGCCCAACATCCGTCGCTGAGGAATCCAGCGATTCGGCACTCAATGGATTGGCGGCCGCTTGCATCGGTGTGGGTGGTAAAGGCGGAAGCGATACCAGCCACATTGCCGAACAAGGCGTTCGCATCGCGGCGTTGTGCGATGTCGATCGCGACACGCTGAAGAAGAAATCTCGCGAGTTCCCCGACGCCAAGCAATTCACAGACTTTCGCGAAATGCTTGATCAGATGGGTGATCAAATCGACGTCGTGACATGCAGCACGCCCGATCACACCCATGCCGCCGCGTGCGTCAAGGCAATGGGCATGGGCAAACATATCTATTGCCAAAAGCCACTAACTTGGTCGATCCAAGAAGCACGCTTGATGCGCGAGATGGCCGCCAAAACAGGCGTGGTGACTCAGATGGGAAATCAGGGAACCGCCGGCGATGGTTTGCGGACTGCCGTTGAAGTGATTCGTTCGGGGGCGATCGGCGATGTTGCCGAAGTCCATATTTGGTCCAATCGTCCCGTTTGGCCTCAGGGCGGCGGACGTCCCGCTGGTGAAGATCCCGTGCCCGATTCGCTGAACTGGGATGCTTGGATCGGACCCGCGGAAATGCGACCGTACAAAGAGGGTGCGTACCACTCTTTCAATTGGCGTGGCTGGGTCGATTTTGGCACTGGTGCGTTGGGCGACATGGCCTGCCACACAACCAACATGCCGGTCATGGCGCTGGCACTTTGGGATCCCATCGCAGTGACCGCGGTGCGAAATCCTGGCATCGTGGAAGGCGAACAATATCCCGCCAGCAGCCAGTTGATGTTCGAATTCCCCGAACGCACCGGTTTCGACGGTCAGTCATTACCGGCCTGCCGATTCCACTGGTACGACGGCGGCAATCTTCCCGCCGATGACATCATCGATCGGCTGCCAGAATCATTCCGTCGACGCGTTGCGCGGCAGAAAGCTGGTGCTGGCGGTCGCGGCACATCAGGTGCGCTGGTGGTTGGCAGCCGCGGGTCGCTGTTTTCCGCGGATGACTATGGCGCTAAGTTCACGTTGCTTCCCGAGGCGGATTTTGAAAACTATGAGCTCCCTTCACCAACGCTGCCTCGGATTCCTTACAAGGCCGGCGGCGATCAGCGTCAAAAATGGGAATTCGTCAGCACGATCAAGGGCGAGTACGAACCCGGCACGATGAGCAATTTTGATTACGCCGGCCGACTGACCGAAACCATTTTGGTCGGAAATCTGGCGATGCGAGCGGGCGAGAATCAGCGAATCGAATGGGACGCGGAGTCATTAATTAGCCCCAATGTCAGTCAGGTCAACCAGTTTGTCGCACGCGAGTACCGCAGTGGCTGGGAACTGGAGTCAACCGTCTGAGCGATGGCAATAGGCACACTTTGTGTGTGCTGTGAACGATGGTGCCGGCACACGCCTGTGTGCCGTCACTGACTGAATCAACGGACGAACGGCACATAGGTGTGTGCCTTCTACCAACTGAGTTGATGGGCGGGCGGCACACGAGAGCGTGCCTGCTACGATAAGCGCGTGCACGCTTCGGTAGCCAATGTGGTTTCCGTTTTCTCACGCGTTTTTCTTCTGATTTGAGTGATGACCGACGACTCCCACGCCGTGGCCAATGACGCCGCGAGCACTTCCGATTCCGCAACCGTCCAGCCCAGCGAGCTTCGATTGCTGGTCGTTGACAACGAGGCTGCTCACGCAAGGGCCATGACGGAGAGTCTGGAAAAGGTGGGCTACGTTTGCGACGTGGCCACGAGCGGTCCCGACGCGTCGGCGATGATCCAGCGCGAAACCTACGACATCGTGATTACCGACATGGTCATGAACGATGTCGACGGCATGAAGATCCTTAATCTGACCCGCGACCGATTGCCGGATTGCGAGGTCATTATGGTCACCGGACACGCCACGGTTCCGGTCGCGGTCGAAGCCATGCAGTTGGGCGCCTTCAATTTCTTAGAAAAGCCCATCACGCCATCGCGATTGAGAGCGATCGTCGAGAAAGCGGCGGAGAAGGTTGGCCTACGACGACAGAACAACGAACTGATGAGCAGGCTCGACGAGCGTTACGGCTTCGAGGGCATTATCTATGTCAGCGACAAAATGAAACTGGTGATCGATCGCCTCCGCCGCATCGCGTCGACCGATGCGACGGTACTGATCACCGGCGAGAGTGGTACCGGCAAGGAAATGATCGCCCAAGCGATTCATCAAAATAGCCCACGACGCAACAAGCGGATCGTCGCCTTAAATACGCGGGCGGTTTCCGAAAGTCTGGTTGAAAGTGAACTCTTTGGGCACGTCAAAGGTTCGTTCACCGACGCCGTTTCGGACCGCGAAGGCGCTTTTCAGTATGCCAATGGCGGGTCGCTGTTCCTTGACGAGGTCGGCGACATGCCGATGAGCACGCAAATCAAATTGCTGCGGGTTCTCGAAGAAAGCAAAATCACTCGCGTTGGTGACAACAAATCGATCAAGGTGAACGTGCGACTGATCAGCGCCACGAATCGACCTCTCGAAGAGATGATCCAAGAGGGCACCTTTCGAAACGATCTCTATTTTCGTTTGAAGGTGGTCACCGTTGAGTTACCTCCGTTGCGGGATCGTCGCGATGATGTGATCGCTCTGATGGATCACTTTCGAAAGATGTTCCTGCGTCGTCATGGCAAGCCATCGGCTCACTTCACGCCCGCGGTGACAAAGAAATTCTTTGACTACGATTGGCCGGGCAACATTCGTCAACTTCGCAACTTTGTCGAAACTATGATCGTGCTGGACACCGATGGTCAGCTCGATGATGACGACCTACCGCCTGAGCTGGTATCCGAACAGCCGCAGAGCGACGACACCGTGCCAGTCGATGGACAGTTCTTTGATCCCGCCGCAGGATTGTCGAGCGTGATTGGTCAGCCGCTGGCCAAAATCGAACGCTGGGTGATCGAAGAGACGCTCAAGCTGACCGCTGACAATCGTGAAGAAGCGGCGAAGATCCTGAAGATCGGCGCCCGAACGCTTTACCGTCGATTGGATAAGTACAAGGAAGAAGCCGAAACGTGAGAACGATTCGCACCTTCGTCGCCGTGCCCTTGCCAAACGATCTCGCGGGTCCCGCCGCCGATTGCATCGCACGAACACGGCAAGATGGCGACGGCATCCGTTGGGTTCCCGAAGACAACCTGCATTTGACACTCAAGTTTCTGGGTGAAGTCGAGAACGTGGACACGCCGGCTGTCTGTCAGCTCGTCCGTCGCATCGCAAATGATGTCCAGCCGTTTGACTTGCAGTTTCGTGGCTGCGATGCCTTGCCGTCCGTTGAAAAGGCACGCGTGCTAACCATTGCCGTTGATGATCCGAGCGGACAACTCAAACAGATGGCGATGACCATGGAAGATCACTTTGCCGATTTGGGATTCAAGCGTGAACCTCGGGATTACGTTCCACACTTAACGTTGGGCCGTGCCAAAGCGAATAGTCGCCGCGTGCCTGAATCGGTGTTGTCACGATGGTTGCAAGGCAACGATGACAGCCTTGGTGAAATGACGGTGCGACGCGTGCAAGTGATCGGCAGTTTTTTGGAAAAGCGCGGTCCTACCTACAACGTCATGGACACCGTTCATTTATGAGCGGCACACCGTCGATGGCCGGCCACGTGCTGTTGGCAATCGAATCGACCTGTGACGAAACCGCTGCTGCTGTGCTGACGCGCGACGGTCAGGTGTTAGGTGATTGCGTTGCCACACAAGAGAACCTGCACCAGCGTTTTGGTGGCGTGGTTCCCGAAATTGCCGCGCGGGCTCATTTGGAACGCATCATTCCGGTCATTGATACGGCGCTATCGAAAGCCAATGTGACGCCGCATCAGCTCGCCGCAATCGCGGTCGCCGATCGACCCGGTTTGGCCGGATCGTTATTGGTCGGAGTGGTGGCAGCCAAAACGCTTAGCATTGCATGGCGAAAACCGCTTGTGCCAATCAATCATCTGCATGCGCACTTGTATGCCTGCGTGATGCCCATGATGCCAGAAAGCAACCATCCCGATGCGACGTCCAACGCGACGACTGCTCCACTTCAAATGGCAAACGCTTACCCGGCTGTTGGACTGATCGTCAGCGGTGGCCACACATCGCTGTATCACCTGCGAGGCCCCATCGATTTGGATTACCTCGGAGGAACGATTGACGATGCCGCTGGCGAAGCCTTCGACAAAGTCGGTTCGATGCTCGGTCTCGGTTTCCCTGGCGGTGTCCAGGTTGCGAACCTCGCGGCATCGGGTGATCCCAACGCATTTGCGTTTCCACGGTCGATGTTGAATCAGGACGATGACAACTTTAGTTTTAGCGGATTGAAGACGGCCGCGCGTTATGCGATTACCGGACCGGGTCGAACGGACTTTTCAAGCTTGAAAATTGACGATGTCACCAAGGCAAACGTCTGCGCGTCGTTCGAAGCTGCTGTGGTTGATGTGTTGGTGACCAAGGCATGTCGTGCCATCCGACGCATGCGAGTCGATCATTTGTTGGTGGGAGGTGGTGTGGCTTCCAACCAGCGTTTACGGCGGGAGTTAACCAAAGCCGCCGATCGTGACCAATTCAGCGTGCACATCGCTCCGGCGTCACTCTGCACGGACAACGCGGTAATGGGGGCAATCGCGTGGCTGCAGCTGGAACAAAACCAGATCGCCGGTCCAGATTTGGACATCACGCCGGGTCTGCAGCGTGGCTATTGATCGGCAGGCGAAATCCGATTGAAGCCATGTCGAAACTGCAGGCGTTAAGAGAGCTAAAAGCTCTATCCCAAAACACACGAAATCGCAGTCTGAGCCATTGAGCGCCCGCCTAGGGCCTGGAATTTCGCCTTGAGTTTCGAATGATGCCCGACGCTAGCGAGTTCGGCTCATGCGTTGCCGGATAGGCCTTTGTCCCGATTGGCGAAAAGAGCGTATCGGCGCGCGTTGGCAACGAATTGACACGGACCGCTTGCATCGACGGGATCGGTTCCTACACTCTGCGCATCCTGATCACAGTACGAAACCGCTAGAGCTTGTCTAAGCATCCCAGATTGGGGGTGTGGCTGTGTAGCGGTCACGGATGAATCGGGCGAGAGCGATTTTCGATCGGCATGGGAGCATGCGTCCAGAGAGTCGACTCAATTGAATTGACGTCCCGCACGTGAGTGTTTGAAACGATTTCAAAACGCCTCGAGTGGTCTTCGTCCCATTTCGTTTGCTGCCAGCCGTTCATCAGTGTTTGATCGGCCCGCGCGGTTGGCACGGTGCCTTCCTCGCGACGGCAACACACAGTGCACGAGAACCAAAACACGGGGAATTGGAAATGCTGTCGATCTTTATGGGTCTATCGCTGATTTTTGTCACCAACACGGGTGTTTCCACCGGGCATCACGGCGGCGATCAGCAAGGCTCCGGTCAAAGCAAGACCGGATACGGCGAAGCCGATCAAAATTACACGTTGGCGTACAAGAAGTCAGTTGAAGAAGAGAAGCCATTGATGGTCGTCGTCGGTGCGGAGTGGTGTCCCGCGTGTGATGTCCTAAAGAAAACGACGATCAAAAATATGGAGCAAACGGGTGAGCTCGACCAAGTGAGCGTCGCGGTGGTCGATCGCGATGAGGAACCCGAACTCGCCAATGAATTGCTCAAGAATGAAAAGATGATTCCGCAGATCATCTTTTTTCATAAGAACGCCGACGGCCGGTGGAGTCGCAATCAGTTGAAGGGATATCAGCCGGTTCAGCCCGTTCGCAGCTTGCTGCGGCGGATCGGTATCCTGCGACGGGGATAGACGGCGCGTTCGGCCACCTTTAGTCAGCAAAGTCTTCTGAGTAAGCTCGGGTCGTGATAAGCCTCGCGATACAGCGAGGGCAGCGAGCCGGGCGGAAAGAGCGTCCACGATACGGCCGATCACGCGGGTCATGTTGCCCGCAATTGGCTCACGGCTCACGTTTGCAAACCGAGCCGGAGTTCAATGACTGACAGCGAGAATCCGCGGCGGATTTCTGAGGATATTTTGGCGATTGGGATCGCCTGGATTTTTCTGGTGGCTTCTCTCGCTTGCGTTCGGATCGACCGAACAGGCGATGAAAGCGGTGACCCCCAGGTCGCAGCATCTCACGTCCTGACGCCTTACGTCGCCAAGCCGGGCGGCTGGGTTGATTCGCCTCTGGAAGGACTTGGCGGATGGGACGCGGGCTTGCCCAAACTTCAAGGAGTCATCGGCTCCGGTTTGCTCTTGGCCGCCGCTTTTTCTGTCGGCGTCTGGCTTCGCGGCCAGCGGGTGGGGCGTTTTCTAGTTGGCTTTGCAGGTTTGTTTCTGCTGGGCTGTTTGGCTTACGGCATGGCCGGACAAGCGCTCGTGAAGGCCTACAACCTGGAATATGCGTTGTGGGCACTTGCCGTCGCATTGGTGATCGCCAATACCGTCGGTGTCCCAGAGTGGTTGCGTCCGGCGATCCAAACCGAGTTTTTCATCAAGACAGGTTTGGTGCTGCTGGGGTCGGAAATCTTGCTGAGCCGACTGCTCGCATTGGGTTTGCCGGGGGTATGCGTCGCTTGGGTGGTCACGCCCATCGTCTTGATCACGACGTTCTGGTTCGGACAGAAAGTGCTTCGCATAGAATCGCCGACGTTGAATATGGTCGTTAGCGCGGACATGTCCGTGTGCGGCGTTTCGGCCGCGATCGCATCAGCCGCAGCATGCCGAGCAAAAAAGGAGGAACTCTCGCTGGCCATCGGACTGTCCCTGACATTCACCGTGATGATGATGGTGGTCATGCCCGCGGTCATTGGCGTCACCGGGATGAGTCAAATACTGGGCGGCGCGTGGATGGGCGGGACGATTGATTCAACCGGGGCGGTCGCAGCGGCCGGAGAAATGCTTGGTGACGAAGCGGCAAGCGTCGCCGTAACAATCAAAATGATTCAGAACATCCTGATCGGTGTCGTCGCTTTTGGCATCGCCGTATTTTGGACCACCGTGATGGAGCCTCGTTCATCGAATCAGGACACCAGTGATGAGCCATCAAGCGAAGCGGATGATGAGCACCGAGACGATTTCTCGACATCGACTGCACCACGCCGCAACGTTGGGTTATCCGAGATCTGGTTTCGATTTCCCAAATTCATTTTGGGCTTTGTCGCTGCATCACTGCTTTGTTCGTTCTCTTATGGTGCGGTCGAAGATGGTGGCGTGTGGGTATCAACATCGATCGGTGTGACGAAAACACTTCGTGGATGGATGTTCTGTCTGGCATTCGTCAGCATTGGCTTAGAAACCGACTTTCGGCGTTTGCGACATCAACTCAAGGGCGGCAAACCCCTGTTGCTGTACGCAGCGGGTCAAACATTAAATCTGACACTGACGTTAGCGATGGCTTACCTGATGTTCGAAGTGGTTTTCAAAGATGTGGTAGCGGCAGCACCATGAAACCACTCTCAGTGCAGCTTCGATATCGCCAATGGCTTCTTGTCGTTTTGGTCGTGTTCACCATCGCAGTCTGGCTGGTTGGTTTGCCCAGCCTGTCCGCTCTTCCAAGCAATGCGGCTTACCTGAAACGCTTGGATAGCTCGGGCATCGACGCATCCGCAATGGTCTACACCGAACTGCCGCCCAGCATGTTTTTGGATGCTGGTGATTGGGTGATACAACACTGACGTCGTTTGACGTTCGTCGCGCTACGTTCCACGTCCCAAACATCGATTGGGCTCAGAGCCGACGTCCCCAAACGCACTCGCCAAACAAGGTTGTCATGCCACGATCAAGATAGATTCGCGACGCAGGCTGATTGCGTCGATCGACGGCGAGGATCAGCCGCGAGGCATGGTGCTGTCTCGCCAACTGAATGATTGACTCAAGCATTGCCGCTCCGAATTGCCGGCCGCGATGTTCGGGCAAAACCCCCATGTACACCAATTCGATCACGGGTGACGTCGGATCGCCGTGGCAAGCAAGAATGAAGCAACCGACCACCGAACACATGTCCCCATTGGATTGATCGAGTCCGTCTATGGAAATCGCATCACGAGGCTCCGTCGCCTCGCGGACGGTCATCCACCATTTGGGAGCGTACGCATCGCTTTGGCGGTAGCCAGCGAGGATTTCTGCCGGTGTTTGCATTGTTTCCAGTTCCGGACAATCCAGCGTCTGCACGTACGTGCCAGCCACGATGGATTCGAACTGAGCCACCGCGGTGGCATCGTGGTGCAATAGCGGCTCGCATTGAAGCGGCGTCATTAAAGGTGTTGAGTTTTCAGAACCGTCGTCGATTTCCAGTGCGAGATAATCAAGCGTGCTCAGGTGCTGCATACCGAGCAAAGCAGGCCCCAGTGGTTCGTCGTCGGGATCGGTCGCCCATTGAAGAAACGTAATGCTGGACTGATTACAAATCTGCTCTAAGTTTGCCGAGATCGCCTCGGACGCATTGTCGGACGCAAGCGTTAACAACCGCTGCTTGGCCGGGTCAACGCGCGCAGCGTGAATCAAAACGCTTTGGCCCGTTCGTGACGGAGGTGTCAATGCGAGCCAAATCTCGGTCGACCCGTCCGGTATCGAGACACCAAATGGCCTGTTGCCGGAAGTCGGTTCCAGTTCTTGGCGAATCGAATCTTCGATAATGATTCGACGTGACGGCGAACAGGCATCGGCCCAAAAACGCCGTTCAGCTAAATACTCTGACGCATTGAAGAAAGTGGGAGCGTTTGATTTTGATGCCTTGGGCTCTATCATGCGTGACATGAGAAATATGATGGTCATCGGTTTTCTGTTTCTGTGCGTCAGCCACGGATTGTTCATTCCCGTTGCTTCCGCACAGCTTTTTCCGCGTTGGCGGGCGCTCCGTCAATCGCGATTTGAATCGCCGCCGATCCCCGCAAACCCATCCACACCGAATCAAACAACACAACCGCGTAGCCAACGCGATCTTCGCGTGCTTGCGACGCCATTCTCGGCGTCACCAAGTTCGCCGCAATCGCCTCGTTCGAATCAGTCCCCTGGATCGTCTTCGACACGTCGTTACCAAGCGGCACGTATTGCCCCCGGCGCAACCAATCGCATTGCCGATGCGACTAACGCCGTGGACTCCGGTAGTGGATTTGTTCGCGCTCCCGTGTCGCTAGGTGTCTCAGTGATGACGGCAATGGTTCGGCAATATCAGGGCTTGGAAATCGTCGGCATCGATCCTCGATCACGCGTGGCGGAGGGTGGACTTCGCGTCGGTGATGTGATCGTCAAATTGGGGGACCAACGAATTCTGTCGGTTGCCGATGTGTCGCTGGCGCTGCGCGAGCAAACCACCGATGAAGCGGTCGAGGTGCAGATTTTTCGCGGGCAGCAGTTATTCCGCACCAATGTTATGTTGATTTCAACAGAGGTGGATGGCCCCAGCGACGCGGCAAACGAATCGCCGTCGAACCAAGCTGACAACGACCAAGCAAAAAACACCGAACGCGATAGCGTGTCCGAGACGTCTCAACCTCAATCAACACTCGGCATCGATATCCAAAACGCGAGCTCGGGACGCGGTGTTGATGTGGTTTCAATTTCAAGCGACTCCGCCGGTGCTTTGGCTGAGATTCGCGTGGGAGATCGTTTGGTATCCGTTGATGGACGGATGATTGCCCGCAGTGACGACTTAGTTCGCGATCTCGCAAGACGCCGTCCCGGTGATACCCTGCGTTTAGGATTGATCCGCAATGATCGGCTGTTGGAATTGCGAGTGCCGCTGAGGTCGATCGAAGAAACTCTCTCTGGCGATACGGAATCAACATCGGAGCCGCAGCTTGATTCGAACACGCCCGCGCCGGCGTCGGATTCTCTAGACCCTCTTGCCTTACCAGCCGATGAGGCAACATCGGCGTTTTCGAGAAGGCCGTTCTCGGCACCTTAAGCCCAGAACTCCTGCGGTTCGAGTTCCTAACAGATCTTGTTGGAGCCCGGAACGCACGCTGTTTGTCCCCGGAACACGTGCCGTTTTAGCCCCGAAAGCTGGCCGTTTTTGTTTGCCTGTCTCCCCGTGTTCAACGCGGGTCTTTCGCATTGGCGAACCTACAGTTACTCTTCGTGGCCTCAGGCGATCACTCAGTTTTTGTCTCACATTTGAATCACCAGCCGATGACCGCGACGACCACCGACATTCAAACTCTCGCCATCGATACCATCCGAACCCTTTCGATGGACGCCGTGCAAACGGCCAATAGTGGGCATCCCGGGACGCCGATGGCGTTGGCACCGATTGCTTATCAGCTGTTTCAAAACACGATGTCCTATGACCCGTCGCACCCTCATTGGCCGGGTCGCGACCGTTTTGTGTTGTCATGTGGGCATGCGTCGATGTTGCTCTATAGCACGTTGCATTTGGCTGGCGTGCAGTCGGTTGATGACGCCGGTGAGCCCACGGGAGAGCTTTCGATCAAGCTCGATGACATCAAACAGTTTCGCCAGGTCGGCAGTGTTTGTGCCGGTCACCCCGAGTTCGCTGAAGCCGATGGAATCGAAACCACCACCGGTCCACTGGGAGCAGGCGTCAGCAACAGTGTCGGCATGGCGATGGCCGAAAAATGGCTCGCCGCAAACTACAACACTGATGATCACACGTTGTTTGACTACAACGTGTATGCGTTGTGCAGCGATGGGGATCTGATGGAGGGCGTCGCCTGCGAAGCCGCGTCGCTGGCCGGTCACCTCAAACTCGACAATCTGTGTTGGCTCTACGATGACAACAACATCACGATCGAAGGCGATACCGACTTGGCCTTCAGTGAGGACATGGCCACCAAGTTTAAAGGCCTTGGTTGGAACGTATTAAAGGTTACCGATGCAAATGACGTCGACGCGCTCGAGGCCGCGATCACCCAGTTCCAAGCATGCGATGACAAACCAACGCTGATCATCGTCAACAGCATCATCGGTTACGGCGCACCAAACAAACAGAACACACATGGCGCCCACGGCGCCCCGCTTGGCTGGGACGAAGTTGCCCTGGCCAAGAAGTCTTACGGGCTACCCGAGGACGAGAAATTTAATATTCCTGATGGTGTCCGCGAGCATTTCCAGTCCGGCGTGGGAGCTCGCGGGGCCGATCACTATCAGGCATGGCAAGAAACCTGGTCCTCGTACCAATCCGCTCAGCCTGAGAAGGCAAAGCAGCTCGCATCGCTATTTGCCGGCGAATTGCCCGACGGTTGGGACAAAGACATTCCCGTTTTTGAAGCTGACGCCAAGGGCGATGCGACACGTAACAGTGGCGGCAAAGTTCTTAATGCGATCGCCCAGAATATTCCCTTTATGATTGGCGGCAGTGCCGATTTGGCTCCCAGTAACAAATCGGATCTCAAGTTTGATGGTGCGGGTCAGTTTTTGCCTGGCCAGTACAGCGGCCGCAACTTGCATTTTGGCATTCGCGAACATGCGATGGCCGGTGTCGTCAACGGACTTTGCCTAAGCGGTTTGCGCGGTTACGCCGCGACCTTTTTTGTGTTTACCGATTACATGCGAGGCGGGATGCGACTGTCCAGCATCATGCATCAACCGGTGATTTACATTTTGACCCATGACTCCATCGGCGTGGGCGAAGATGGGACGACGCATCAGCCGGTCGAACACCTATCAGCCTGCCGTGCGATTCCGGGGCTGAACGTTTTTCGTCCGGGCGATTCCAACGAGGTTGCCGAGTGCTACCGCACAGCGATGCAGATCAGCGATCACCCCAGTGCGTTCGTGCTGTCACGCCAGAACATGCCGACGCTCGACCGTACCGTTTATGCTCCCGCGTCGGGTTGTGCCAAAGGCGGTTATATCTTGTCTGACTGTGACGGCACGCCCGATGTGATCCTGATGTCCAGCGGCAGCGAACTGTTCATGGCTGTTGATGCGGCAACCACGCTGACTGAACAAGGCAAGAAGGTTCGAGTGGTGAGCATGCCGTGCATGGACCTGTTCGCACAACAAGATCAACAGTACATCGACGATGTTCTGCCACCATCGGTGACCAACCGCGTTGCCATCGAAGCCGGCATCCAAATGTGCTGGGATCGTTGGCTGGGCTTGCAAGGTAAGTTCGTCGGTATGAGCAGCTTTGGTGCCAGCGGGCCTTACGCCGTCGTTTACGAACACTTTGGCATCAATGCGGACGCCGTCGTTGCGGCAGCCAACGCATAGCTTCACATGTCATAACGCGGGCTTGATCTTTGGAAGGATCGAAGCGACCGCCTCACTTCTTTAGAAGGCTAGTTTCTTGTCCGGAACATGCGTGATCGGTTTGCAATGGGGCGATGAAGCCAAAGGCAAACTGGTTGATTTGCTCGCACCCCGCTTTGACTGGGTGATTCGGTATCAAGGCGGTGCCAATGCTGGTCACACCGTGGTTGCCGGTGATGAAACGTACAAATTGCATCACATTCCCAGCGGCATTCTTCACGATGACGTGCAAAACGTCATCACGCCGGGCGTCGTTATCAATCCAACGACGATGCTCGATGAAATTGATGGTTTGGCCGCACGTGACGTCGACGTCTTTGCCAATCTCAGAATCAGCGAGCGGGCACACCTGGTCATGCCGTGGCACATGATCGAAGACGCGGCAATCAACGCGACAGCCGTTCGTGGTGAGTCAATCGGAACCACGAATCGGGGCATTGGACCCTGCTATCGAGACAAAGTCGGCCGGACGCACGCGATTCGCATGGTCGACTTGGTGGAGTCGTCACGTGATGAACGAATCGCGACCGTTGCGGACCAAAAGACCGCGATCCTGCGTCAAATGGGTGCAACTGACGATCAATTGCAGTCCATTGCACCGGAGAGAATGGTGGCGATGGCGAGTGGTTGGGCGGAGCGATTGTCTCCGATCATCGCCGATACAACTGACTTGGTTTTGAACGCATGCGAATCAAAACAGCGAATGCTGTTTGAAGGTGCTCAGGGGGCTTTGCTGGATATTGATCACGGCACGTTTCCCTTTGTCACCAGCAGCAATAGCAGCGGCGTTGGCGTTTGTGCTGGTGCGGGTGTACCACCACGCTACATCGATCAAGTCATCGGTGTTTGCAAGGCTTACACAACACGCGTTGGCGGCGGGCCATTTCCCAGTGAGTTAAACGATGGGACCGGCGACCGAATTCGTGAATTAGGCAATGAGTTCGGAACAACGACGGGGCGACCGCGTCGTTGCGGCTGGTTCGACGCGGTCGCAGTACGCTACACCGCTCGGCTTTCCGGCGTGACCCGTCTGGCACTGATGATGATGGACGTGTTGGCCCACTTTGAAACACTTCAAATCTGTGTTGCGTACGAATTGGATGGACGCGAAATACACACGATGCCCGCACATCCAGAGCAACTTCGTCGATGCAAACCGGTTTTGGAAACGGTGCCCGGATGGAATCAGCCTGTCGATGAGGCTCGCCACATGTCCGATTTCCCGGATCGGGCCCTTGATTACGTCCGCCGAATCGAGGAACTCGTCGGTGTCCCGGTGGGTATTCTCTCCGTAGGCCCCGATCGCGCTCAAACTATTTTCACCGAAGAGTCAGCGTCTCTCACGCTCGCCTAGCCATCACCTGCTGGTACTGGTTGCAATGAAAGCCGCTTTCATCACTCAAACCGGTGGTTGCAATTCACTGACCTGGGATGACTTTCCGGAACCAGCACCGGGTCCCGAAGATGTGGTCATCGAAGTTGCCGCTGCCGCGGTCAATCCAATCGACACGTACGTTCGATCTGGTGCCGTGGCGATGGATCTTCCGCTGCCCTTTGTTCCCGGATGTGATGCGGCGGGCGTCGTTACCCAAATCGGCGATCAAGTGCGTCGCGTTGCAGTTGGTGATCGCGTCTGGACGACAAACCAAGGTCTTCAGGGACGTCAGGGGACCATAGCTGAACGAATCGCGGTCGATCAGGCTTGGGTCTATTCCTTGCCCGAACCGATTTCATTTCAGCACGCCGCTGCCGCGGCATTGGTGGGAGTCACGGCGCACCTTGGTTTGCATCGCGAAGTCAAAATTGAGCCGGGTGAAAGCTTGCTTGTGATCGGTGGTGCCGGTGGTGTTGGATCGATGGTGGTTCAACTGGCACTCGCGAGCGGTCTTCGCGTGATCGCAACGGGAACCACATCAGCCAAACGAGATTATCTGCGATCACTCGGGGTCGATTCGGTTATCGACCCCAATGTAGCTTCAATCGCTGATTCCGTTCGCGACATAGAACCGGATGGCGTCAATGTGTTTTGGGAAACGCGACGAGAGCCCGACTTTGAACTCGCCGTCGGCGTGCTTGCTCCCCGTGGCCGCATGGTTTTAATGGCGGGCCGTGATGCGACGCCCGCCTTCCCAGTGGGACCCTTTTATGTGAACGAACTCTCGGTTCACGGTTTTGTCATGTTCAAAGCAACACCCGGCGAAATGCGTCGTGCGGCTGAAGATCTCACTCGGACCATGTTGGCTGGCAAATTAACGCCGCCGATCGGATTATGCTTGCCGATGTCTGAGGCCGCCGAAGCGCATCGGCGTCAGGAAGCCGCAACATTGGGCAGCGGCACCGATCAAT
>JBCCJB010000010.1:0-23977 GCA_039028015.1 Planctomycetota bacterium | reverse complement strand
ATGATGATTGCCGCAACCGAAATGAGTGTGGCAGACTTGCATAGCGTTCGTACGGTGGCCGATCAGTTTTATTTGTTCTACGCCGCCGCACCGACTCGAACCGCGATCGCAATGACCGTGGTGGTGCCCTGGATGCTCGCCGTGCCCATGTTGGTCGCGTGTCGCATCATGTTGACCCGATCCAATGCATCGTCGTCGGATTATGAGATCAATGCATCGACCCAGAAGATAAGTCATGGTCATTTCATAGGTGCGTTCATCGTTTTGTTATGCAGTCTTGTGTTGATCGTGATACTTCCCGGCTTGGGGATGCTGATTCAAGCTGGTCATGAGGTTGAGATTGTTGATGGTCAGCGACGTGTGAGTTGGTCTATCGTGCGAGCCGCGACGTCCATTTGGGGCGCGACGAGTTTGTTTGGTCGCGAATATTTCTGGACGGCACTACTGTCGGGACTGACGACGCTGTTGGTCCTGCCAATCGCTTGGGTCACGTCGTCGTTGGTTGGTCGGCGATTGTGGGGGACATGGATCGATGTACTCGTCATGCTGCTGTTTCTGGTGCCCGGGCCCATCGTGGGTTTGTTCTGGACGGCGTGTTTTGCGGGCGGCGATTCACTGCGAACCTACCTAGCAACGCAAACACTGGTACCCACGGTTTTGGCCGTGGTCGTTCGTGCGTTCGTTGTCGCTTATCTGATTCTTCGTATCGGCTGGCAAACCACGGATCCCGACACGCTGCGTTCCGCCCGACTTGATGGTGGTGTTCTCTGGCGTTCTTGGTGTGTGCACCTGCCTTTTCTAGTTGGCTACCTTCGCATGGCTGCGGTCGCAAGTGTGATTGTCAGCAGTGGTGACGTGCCAGCAACGTTGCCGGTCGTGCCGCCGGGCGTCAGCACGGTTGGCACTCGCTTGTTTGGGTTATTACACAGTGGCGCGAGGTTTCAAGAAGCCTCGCTGGCGTTTTGGTATTTGCTTGCCGTTGTGATTTTGGCTTGCCTAGCAAATCCAGAACGCCGCTCTACGTTGGACGATTGAAGTCCGTTGACTCGCAACGGAATTTGGCCGCTCGATTTGTTCATCTCCGAGTATTTGAGCTGCACGATCGCGACGACTGGAAAAAATAGACAACCGTGTGGCCGGTGCCACGCACCAAATGGCATTGGAAGGTTAGTCACACTTTCCACTTCAAGATCGACACAGGGTTTCAGACGAATGTCCACCGCAACCGCTCAGCCAAATCCTTTTGCACCACCCACATCGACGGCGGTGAAGCAGCCGAATGCGACCATTAGCAAGGTTAATGCAAAGGCGGCTCCTCTTTTTAATGAAAAGCACATCGCGGTCGCGAGTATGTTGGCGACGCCACTTGCCGGAGCCATTTTGCTTTCGCACAACTTCAGTCAGTTGGGCAATCCGTCGCGGGGGCGGATGTGGATCATGGGCGCCCTGGCATTCAACATCGCTTGGGTTGCCGTCAAAATGGTGCTTCCTGAAAGCATTCCATCCATTGCATTTCTGTGGGTCGCCATCGGTGTGGCAATGGGGATGAAGACGGCGACCGTGCGAATGATGGGATCGCAGATTGAAACCTCACCAACGGTGGAAAACGCGCGTTGGAAGACGTTTGGTATTTCGGTCCTCGTTGGCACCCTTTGGGCCGCAGCCGTCTTGGCGGTGGTAGCGACGATCTTTGGGGTGTCCTGACTCGATAACGCAACGTGTGAGCTGGAATTTCTTTTTGTAGCACACGGTTGAGGGATCTCGCGTTGGTCATCGATCAGCAAAATCGGAGCGCGTCGAAAGCGAAAATGGAGTAGACTCAGGGCTGTCAAATGACTGAAGATTCGCAGTTTGATCAGTCATTTGATTCCCACCTCAACTCCTGCCTCCCAAGCGAGATCGTGCCATGCCAGCCGATTCTGCTCGACGTCGTTTTTTGACTACCGCCGGGGTCTCCATTGGGCTGCCCTGGTTGGAATCCGTTCCGTCAGCGGCTAGCAAACCTGATCGAGCCACAGATCGCACGCCGACCCGCATGGTCTGCATTGGCAACATGTTGGGGTTTTATCCTGACGCGTTTTGGCCCGTGGGCGAGGGCGGTGTTGCCGAGTCGCGGACGTTGCGTTCGCTCGCCAGGCATGAGGAAAATCTAACGTTGATTCGAGGGCTTGATCACGGAATCAAAGGCGGCCACTTTTCGATCCACACGTATCTGACCGGTGTCAAATACAGCGATGCCGCAACGATGCCCAACGGCAATATCAGCGTCGATCAGGCCGCCGCGGAATATGTTGCTGGGCAAACACGTTTCAGCAGTCTGACCGTCGGATCTCAATCGGGTATCCATGGCGGCTGTCAAATGTCGTGGACGCGAACGGGCACGCGTGTTCCACCCATATCGGGACCGCAGGCATTATTCGACAAACTGTTTACTGACGAAGATGCTCGCGACCGGGATGCGGCGGAGCATCGAATGAGTTTGCGGGCCTCGATCTTGGACGCGGTGGCGGTTGATGCCAAACGGTTGCACCGTGATATCAGCCGGCGCGATCGCGATAAGTTGGATGAGTACTTCACCTCGATTCGCGATGTGGAGAATCGACTCGCGCTGCGGCGGCAGTGGTTGGACGTTCCCAAACCAGACCCTCCGCTGCAACGTCCCCGCGATTCGGACATGGTGACAGATCTCCCGTTGCTCTACGAATTAATTGCCTTGGCACTGCAGACCAATAGCACGCGGATTGCCACGCTGGAGATCGGTGGTGATTTCAATTCACGACCGTTTGGATTCAAGAAAGGTTATCACGCCCTGTCTCACCATGGGCAGATTGAAGAGAGCATTGAAGCCCTTGTGACGATGGAGACCTACCAGGTCGAGCAATTTGCCGGGTTCTTGGATCGCTTGGCGTCGATGACGTTTGGTGATCGATCGTTGCTCGATGACACGATGGTGCTGTTTGGTAGCGGAATGGGTAATGCCAATTCACACACCAACAGCAATCTGCCACTCGTGATCGCGGGCGGTCCGTTGCGGCATACCGGATCGCTTTCGTTTGCATCCGACCAGGCCCATCGTCCTCCCATGACGAACTTGTTTTTGACAATGCTGCAGTCGTTTGGTGTTCCGGTTGATCGCTTTTCCACCAGTTCGGGCACGCTCCGGGGACTCGATGCGATCGTTTGATTGGACGCGCCGGATCCTCGTTTCGTGGGCGTTCGGTTGGCTGGTCAACACCACAGCGTTGCCGCAAACGGTTGAGGCGGTCGACATCGCGACGGCTGAAATTGAAATGCCCGAGGCGATCGCGGTTCGTGGCTTTTTAAACGCTTACTGTGTCGACTGTCACAGTTCCGAATACGCCGACGGCGAGCGTGACTTTGAATCGCTAATTCTGGGTCGTGTCCATGAGGACACGCTGATCGGGCTTCGCGATGCAGCGGATCAGATCACGCTTGGCGATATGCCTCCGATCGATGCGGATCAGCCAGATTCTGAAGAGCGTCAGCGTGTGCTCAATCAAATACGTGCGGTGATGGCCGCCATCGATGCACGCTTGGAAAGTACGGACGGGCAAACGGTTCTGCGACGGCTGAACCGGCGTGAATACCTAGCCACGATCAGCGACCTTTTTGATCTGAACGTGAGCTTGTTCGATCCCACAACGGCATTTCCGGAAGATGCCACCGTTGAACATCTTGATACAGTTGGTGATGCGTTGGTGACCTCCAGTTTCTTGCTGGAGCAGTATCTTTCTTCGGCGGAAGCCATCGTCGAGAAAGTGTTTTCGATTGATGAGGCGGTGAAGCCACAAACATGGATCTTTGGCGACAACTTCACACAGCAGCCCGAGCTGCGATTAGCTCACCAGGTTGCGTTTAAGTACCGATATCTCTGTCTTTACGATGGGCCGCTTTCTGACAAACCCGAGGGCGCTTACGGTCCGCTTCCTGGATTCGAGCACGGTGTGCCGGTCGACGGCATGTATGAAGTTCGAGTCCTAGCTGCGGCACTTCATCGAGAAACACCCTATAGCGAGCAAGTGCTCCGCATGGAGCTGGATGCTCCGTTCCGATTGGGAGTGCGACCGGGGAACATTCGCGTCGGTGAGTTGCATTTGAAGCAACCGATTCAGCCATTGCTGGGAGAAGTGGTTCTTGAGGACACACAACCGGAGGACTCACCGACATGGGTTTCGTTTCGGATTCCGTTGCATGCTGGGATGACACCGCGGCTGACATTTGAAAACGGGCACTCCGATTCGCGTGGCGCGTACACGCGAATCCTTCGTAACAAATCGTATCGCGAGCTGATGCCCAAATCCGTGGGTAAGTTCAGCGGCATCGTCGCCGCTCGCAATGCGGTCTTGTCGCATGGTCCCTACCCACAGATTCGCATCCACCGTGTCGAAGTGCACGGTCCGATCGAGCACAACTATCCCACGACGTCAATGAAGGCCGTGCTTGGTCCGGGTAAGGCCCTCGACGATCTCAAGCAGCATGATTTGCGTCCGACCGTGAAGCGGTTCGCGAGTCGCGCCTACAGGCGTCCCGTGACGGATGAAGAAGTCAGGACTCTGATGCGTTTTGCTGATTCGCGTTTGGCGGTTGGCCAAAGTGTTGCGGACACGTTGAAAGACGTCATCAAGATGGTCCTATGCTCTCCCGCGTTTCTATATCATGAGCCAATTGAAGGCAGTGGTAAGGACGTGTCACCAACCGCGCTCGCGACACGCTTATCGTACTTTCTAACAGGCACGATGCCCGATGCGTCACTACGACGATTGGCCATTAATAAACAAATCATTGAACCGGAAACATTGCGTCGTGAGACGCGACGACTGCTCGCGTCGTCGGAGTCAGAGGCATTCATTCGGGGTTTTTTGGATAGCTGGCTCAATTTGCGTGCTTTGGGTGACATGCCGCCCGATCGGAATCAGTTTCGCGAATATTACGCTCGGGATCTGCATACCGACATGCGTGATGAGACCGTTGCATTGATGCGACATTTGATTGATCACGATTTGCCCATTACGGATCTGCTTTCGTGCGACTACACATTTTTGAATCGAGACCTCGCAATACTTTATGGAATGGAAGCAAGGGTGCCCGCGGACAACCGAAGTCATTTGTTGCGACGCGTGATCGTCGATGACGACCGTCGCGGCGGGATACTGGGGCACGCTAGTGTGTTGACGGTGACGGCGAACGGGATCGAGACCTCGCCGATCATTCGTGGCGTCTGGATGCTGGAAAACATATTTGGAACCCCGCCGGCCGCGCCACCGGATGATGTGCCCGCCATTGACCCCGATGTTCGTGGAGCAACGTCGATCCGAGACTTAATTGAGAAACATCGCTCGTCGCCCGCGTGCGCCCAGTGTCACCGCAAAATTGATCCTCTCGGTTTTGCACTGGAATCGTTTGATGCAATCGGTCGAGTGCGACGCAAGTACGACAACGGGGCCATGATCGATGCGTCGGGCATGCTACCCAGTGGTCAACGCTTTGAAGATCTAGCGGACTTGAAAACGGTCTTGTTAAAGCGTCGCGAGTTGTTTGCCCGGATGTTGACTCGCAAGCTTCTGGAATATGGATTGGGACGTCGGTTGGAGGTGACCGATATGGGCAGCCTCGATGCCATCACCGCATCACTCGCACCCGACGACTATCCGATGGCGTCACTGATTGAGGCCGTCACAAGCAGTGATCTTTTTCGCCGCTAGCAGCGAGGTGTCATGGCTCGGAGCTTAGCTGGACAGCGCCACTTTGGATTAGCCGGCCGGCGCTAGCCGCGGTTTTCGCGGGCTGAACCGTGGCTAGCGCCAAGACGGCTAATACGCTCTGTAATGCCATGAACCATTGTGTTTTCCATCCGAAGTGGCGCTGTCCAGTTAGGAACGGCCAATCAATAACTGGCGGATTCCTAGACCCTCTCTCAAGATCTCTCCCAGCTATTCCCGCTTCGTGGGGCTGGGAGAGACAGTCTGGAAGTCCAGTGATTGGCCGTTGGTTACCTGTTTGATCGCGTTTGAGCCAATTGCTTGTCGTCTTCGCGGAATCGCTATTTCGCAATGGCGATCGTCGACTCTTCGGGTTCTTCAGTGCGGCCGAGTTGACGAAGAAGGTATTCCTGAAAGTCGAAGATCCGCTCTTCGCGAACGGATATCAAACCATCACCAGGGCGGTCCGCCGCGGAGACGCCTTTTTGGATGTGCGGATAAACAACGCTATCCTCGTCAAGCACCTTCTTAACGAAACGCTTGGCTCCAATTTTGAGCGCTGCTGCGGCCATTCGGTTGCGAAGTGTTCTCGCTTTGCCTCGATAATTGAACACACGAAAGATGTTGTTGGTGGTTGTCGGGCCTGTTGGAACAACCGATTGCACGTAGGTTACCAGCGATGAGTTGGCAATGACCAGATTTGGGTAGCGGACCATGTGCCGCCAATCGTACCTGGGCTCGACATCAAACCATTTGCTGATCAACCATTCCATTTTCCGGTCGGCGCCCCAATTGGTGTAGTCCATGCGAAATTCATTGCCGTTCTCGCGAAATTTGTGAAAGGAATCCTTATCCGGCGAGCAGTGTTTGAGCGTGTTCGCATGCATGGTTTCGATGTGATAGGTCTCCAGGATGTTTTCCTGGATGACTTTCCAGTTGCACTCAATGACTTCATCAAAGTTGGCAGTTGGTTGATAATCGTTCGAAAACCACTCTTGCAACGAAGCATGCATTTCAGGACCCAAGAACGTTTCAAGCGACGGCGGGTCAGGTTCAAACGAGACAAAAATCAGTTGTCCGATCTGTTGCGTGGGGTACTTTTTTAGGAGCACCATCTTTCGCGTCAGCGGTCGAAACGACTTCGCGTCGGGAATCTTGCAAGTTCGTCCCTTTTTGTCGAACTCCCAGCTGTGATACTGGCACCGCATTCTTTTTTCGAAGTTGCCGGTTTGCTTGTCTGTGATCGTGCACAGACGATGCGAGCAAACGTTGAGGAAAGTCTCCGGTTCACCGCCTTGTTTCCAGCAGATCAAAGGATGTCCGAACAACTCCGTCGTGAAGAAGTCACCCTCATTTTTCAACTGCGATGCGTCACCGAGAAACTGCCAACCTTTCAGGAAACACGTCTCCAATTCCTGTTGGTGAATGTCGGGGCACGTGTAATCGTCGGCTTGCAGGCGCTGAGGCAGGTGAGTGGCATTTTCGAACATCGTTTGTCCGATCGCAAGCAAATAGGGTGAGAATTCAGGTCGTCAGTGACGCGGGGGAACCAATGGGCGACGCCGTCGTCAGACCGCGCGTCGGTTGCCATTGTCGAGCCAGTTCGGGTTGTTCCGTCGGTTCGGTTTGTCGGGCGGCAATGGCATTGAGTGCCTCAATTAACCCTTCGCCAATTGGGCGTCCCGCTCTCCAGTCCAAATCGTGCTTCGCAGCCTCGGATCGAAAGCTCGTGGGCCGTGTGATGAGTGAAATGCCGTGCCGCGTCACCTGTGGGGGCGTCGACGAGTTCGTCAGGTGACCGAAACACTCACTCAAAAAACCAACGTGATGCGCCACCCATTTTGGCACGGATTTGGTGACGCGATCGCAACCCAAGTGGTCGGCCAGCAGATCGAAGAATGCTCGCTGAGTGATCTCGCCGTCGCTGCAGAGATTGTAGGTCTTGCCACGAGCCTCGTCTCGCTGGCAAGCTTCCACGATCGATCTTGCGACGTCATCAGCAAGCACCATGTTCAAATGGTTATTGCCATCGCCCAGCAAAGACACGTCGCCACGGGCCAACTTCGCGATGATGCGAGGTAGGATCGTTCTGTCAGCTGGCCCGACGATCCAAGTGGGGCGGACGAGTGTCGCGTGATCCCGTAGACGCATCGCTTGCTGCTCCGACAGCATTTTGGCGCGGGCATAGTGATCCCACCACCAAAGATTCTGTCCCAACGAGAGTGATTCATCCCACGGTCCGTTGCCACGCGGATGACCGTAAGCTGCAACCGAGCCGACATGAACGAACCGCTCGATGTCACTATCCATGCATGCGTCTACCAGATGACCCGTCGCATCGACGATGCCATTCTCGAAGCGGGACCATGGACCCCAATCTCCCAGCTGCGCTGCAGCATGAATCACGTGGCTGACGCCATTGAGTAGGCCGTCCAGCGAGCTTGCATCACTGAGATCGCCTACTACAAATGATATCGACCCATCGCTCGAGTCCGACGCCATCGCGGCTAGCTCTGATTGAGCTTGAGTGCGACTGGTTGGTCGCACAAGTGCCCTGACGTTCCCACCACGGTGCAACAATTCGGCGACGATGGATCGCCCTAGGGAACCGGTCGCACCGGTCACCAGACAAACGGATTCCGACGCGACCGCGGCGCTCACGAGGCAGCCGATAATTTCTGTGGGAATCGAAAGCGATCCACCACAACGGCTTCCCGTTTGTAGATCTCGGTCTGACGCAGCAGCTCATCAACCTTGTGCAGGTTGTAGTGCGGCACCATTGGGTAAAGGTGGTGAGCCAAGTGATAGGCCTGACCCATTGGGAACACCGACCACCGAATCAACGGGTTGCCCCGAAAATCACGCGAGTGTTCGAGTTTGCCATCGCCGGTGTTGCTGTGCTGAATGTCCTCCCGCAAGATCATGTAGAGCGAAAACGACGTGCCCAGCGGAACCAACCACAACAGGAAGTAATAAAAGACCCACGGGTGGCCCGTTGCGAGTGTCATGATGGCCAAGAACGCAAACACACTGGTCAAGAACGACGCACGCTGCGTGTTATTCGTGCGGGGCGATAGGACGCATTTCAATTGCGTTTTTGCAAACCAAGTATCCGGCACGCGGTGAAGCACCACGGCGATCGTGGCAAACCAGACTAAGGGTGCTGCCCAGAGCAACGTCATGTTTTCGGTCGACACACCGTAAATGAGCACCGCCGCAAGTGAGCCGTAGTAAGCCGCCATGCAGGTTGCCAGAGGTTTGGCCGTCGAGCGGATGATGCGATAGGGATCCGAGATGCCGCCTAGATTCGCGAACTTTGCTCGGTCCAGGATGTAACGCAGCAAATTGGGAAACCAAACAACGTGCCGAAAGACGCAAACCCACAAGAAACGCTTGAAAGGCATGCGATAAAAGAAACTCTGGCCCAGATAATTCATGTAAACCATGTCCGGGTCCAGTTCCGGATGATTCAAATGTTGATGGTGCGCCAAATGCTGCAGGCGATAAATGTGTGCAGTACCAAGAACAGGAAACAATGCAAAGTAATTGGCTGCCGTTTCGTTGAGCCATCGATTCTTGAACAGCGCGTAATGACCACCTTCGTGACCCAAATTCACAATTCGATGTTGGCAGGCTCCGATGACGGTGATTGCCAGTAACGCGACCGGCACGTTCCACCAAAAGTTCAATCCCCACGACTCGCGGTAATGAAGAAACGCGAGCGGCAGCCCCAACGCCATCGCAAGCCACAGATACTCGCGGGCGATGTAAAACCAATTGGTGACGTTGTCAGACTTGCGCAGCCGATTGATTTCGATTTGAAACGCAGGATCCAACTTCAGCGATTTTGACGAGGATTTCTCGACCTTCTGCTCGAGCAACATCTCTGGCATGTCTGCTGTTCCGGATTAAGTCCCTAGCTCTTAATATTCGCCTAGGTTCCCCATATTAGCTTTTGGCGGGGGGTTCGCAATATCGTTTTCATCGTATCGGCAAACTGGATTCATCTAGCCAATCCCATCGGTCAGCTCGAGTGATTACGCTGTTTTTTCGGTGTTACAACCCGCTAAATGGACCTTTTCTGACGGTGTGTGAATTGACGCAACTTGCTTGGAAGCCCCGATTCGATTGGATGACCCAGCCTGATCAGACAACTCAACTTGGTCGGCTGACTGAGCTTGATGAGAGGAACCCGCTGAATCGGAAAAACCAGCTCAATTGGAAATCATTGCTGGGCTGCTGGCTTGTTTGGGGCGTGCTGACGACGGCGATGCCCGCATTTGGCGAGCGCGACCCGATTCGGCTAACTCATGGGCCAATGTTGGGGGGGCCGTCGGCGACACAGATGCGTGTTTGGGCGCGGACATCCGATCCGGGGCAGTTCGTGGTTCGGTACGGCACCACACCACCGCTAGCACATGGTGGCTACGACTGGGTCTCGCAAAGCGAGCCGGCCACGACGCGGTGGGAAGATGACAACACCGGGGTCGCAGAGTTGAGCGATCTGCCGCCGGACACGGTGATTCACTACCAAGTTTTCATTGACGATCGGCCTCATGGACGAGCGGGCTCGTTTCGAACGCTGCCGTCGAAGTCTGGTTCGACCAGCGAGCACAACTCAGATGGTCTGTTCAATTTTCGATTTCAAATTGGCTCATGCGCCAATCAGAATCCGTTGCACGGAATCGGTCACGATTCACCCACCTATCGCAATCTGAATCGCGATTGGGCTGACAAAGTTCACTTCCACGTGATGAACGGTGATTGGCTTTATGAGGAACTCCGCGAGTATCCCACCGAGGCATGGCGGCTGACGCACGCCGTCGATTCGCTTCCGCGATCGCTGCAGATCATGCCCACGCTGGCTGGGGTTTGGGAGAATTACAAACTGTACCTGTCGCGTCAGCATGATTTGTCGCAATGGCACCGAAATGTTCCCAGTGTGTTCACCTTTGATGATCACGAGTTAGTCAATGACATCTGGGGCGCCGGTGAAGCAGGCAAGCGACATCGACGTACCGTGTTTCGCGATATCGGAACGTATGCCTGGAACAACTACCTGGGCTGGGCCAATCCGATGCAGTCGCAGCAACGTCTTCATTTTGGTCGTGGGAAGCTGGTCGCCGGTAGTGACAAATTGGTTGACCCGGAGACCAACTTTAACGCGTTGCCGCTCGACGAGATGCTGAACTTGCACGTGCACTGGGGAACCAACGAGGCCGGTGTCAATGACATGCGATACGACGATGATTCGGGCAACGTCAATTCGTACGTCTATGACATCGTCGATGTCGTCGATGATCACACGCTGAAGCTACACATGCCCGCCAAAGCGGATGACACAATCAGTTATTCCATCGGTCAACGCAGCTATGGCAAATTCCAAATCGCGAACTGCGAGTTTTACTTGCTTGATACCCGCGGTGATCGGGACATGCATGATGTGACCGATCGCGACAAAGCGGGCGTGTCGATGATTGGCACGACCCAACGGGAATGGCTGTTGCAAAATATGGCTGAAAGTGATGCGGATTTCTTTTTTATCATCAGCACCGTGCCGATGATGATCCCGCATTCCGGTGCCGGTGGTTTCGAAGCGGATAACGGTAATAAAGAAGAGGCTTGGACGGGGTTCATCGACGAGCGCGAGATCTTGATTGACGCGTGGGACAAGCTCGGCAAAAAGGTCTTCGTCATGACGGGCGACTTGCACAACAGCTTTGCGATCCGCGTGACCGACAGTGTTTGGGAGTTCTGCTGTGGTCCGCACAACAGCGTCAACCATGTGCCTGAATTAGACGAATCGGATCGACCGGCGACAGGATTATTTCAGTTTGGGCCGCGAGAGTGTGACATTCGCTGGAGCAGTTACGTGCTGGCGGATCTGCCACGTTTGGAGCGATTTTATCCGCATTACTGCGTGGTCCAGATCAACAATGTCTTCAACATGCCAAAGCAGCTTGGTGGCAAACGTTTGGTTGCGTATCCGCACCCTCAGGTCGTGTTTCAGTACTACGATGGCTGGACAGGCGAGTTAGCGTACGCTGAGTCGGTATCGACCGAGCGATAATCTTGGTGCTTGCCGGAATGTTGGTGCTTGCCCGATGTGACTCCTTTGAAGTGCCAGAACAATCGCGACATCCTCGATGGTTAGGTGTCCGCTGACATGAAGATTTAGACCTACTACGTTTGATGCCTCTAGATAGACGTCACATTCACTGCCCTCTTTGGTCTTCTTATGACTTTCGCGACACGGACCGCAGGCGCCTGCTTTGGGCTTGTCGTTGGACTGATGGTGCTTTCGCCCGCGCGCGGCGACTCCGTCGACACGATTGATTCGTTTGAGGATGCGATGGAATCGATCACTCGCGATGTGGTCGGGTTCTTGGCATCGAAAAACGATCAGTCAGCTAGCGTCTCCGTCGGATCATTTGTTGGACCCAGCCCAGCCGTGAGCAGTGCTGGAGCTCGAATTGTGCTGTCGCTCAAGCGGCGTCTGGGATCTAAGGTCGAGCTCAGTGACGCAGGTAAGTTCAATGTGACGGGTCGCTTTGGTGGTGAGACGTTCAACAAACGCTTCAAACTGTTTATTCACACCGAGGTCACTGATGCCTTGGGATCACCTCAGCACGTGTTGCGACGAAAACTTGTTCTTGATGAAGACGAAACGATCGCCTTTTTTGGTCCGAGCAGCCTGGATCTCGAGCAGGAATCGGACGCCGATAGCAAGGCTGACTCATCATTGGTGCTGACGGGTGTGAAAAAGAGCGAGGCGGTCGTTGACAGCATTCTTTCCCCCAAAGCTCACGTTCGTAATCGGATCGCCCGCACGTCGAAGAATGGTGAGCTTGGGATCGAATTACTTCGTAAGTCGGACAGCGGCTATGAGAGCCTGGCGTTGGAATCAGACGGAAAGCTTGCAAAGTTTGCATTGAACGAAAACGATGTCTATGCCGTTCGCATTCATAACGATCGACGGCTACCGATCGGGGTGCGACTGTCGATTGATGGTATCAATGTCTTTGCGTTAAGCCAGTCAAAGGACTATCAAGGTAAGGATGTGACGATGGCGTTGTGTCCCTGTTCGTCGTCGACCATCAAGGGTTGGCATCTTTCCGATTCCATCAGCGCCGAATTCAAAGTCGCTCACTTCGCCGAAACTGAGGCGATCAAAATGGGCGTGGTGGAATCGATGGGAACGGTCACCGCCAGGTTCTATGACGCGACCGCAAACGCTCCCCTTCCGTGTGCCTCATGCGATGAAAAGCTGGGTACGGTCCGATCTCGAGGCTTTGCACCGAGTCGTTTGGGTACCAAACGCGGCAAGGAAATCGAGATGAACTACGCAACCATGGATGTCGCTTTTGGCGAGTTGCTCGGGAGCGTTTCGGTGCGATACACACAAACAGACCATCCCGAAGATCTTCCTCCCGAGTCATAGGGCATGACGATGTCCAGACCGGTAAACGACACTCAAGTTCCCGGCAATCGTGTGCCGTGTTTCAGTCCCCGCACAAATCATTCACCTAGCGTTGACAAAAATCGCACGCCACGCAGCTGAATGGCTGATTGAATTTCGTGACAATCCAACGGCGGGACCAATCGTCGTGGCTTGCTTTGGGGACGCTGAAATCGCTTTGAATTGACTTGTTTGTAACCAGAACGATAGGCTGAAGCGCGGGGGCAAGAACGTTTCACGCCGAGATCCATTTCGAATTTGGGAATCGATATGTTGCGCATGATGACGCGAACGATCGGGTGTCGTTTGCCAACGCCGTTGGCACTGATTTTGTTGCCATGCTTGGTTTGTCTGAACGTTCTGTGGGGCGATGCAGGTGCTTGGGCAAGCGAGCCACCGACCACGGCACGACCCGTTGAGGGAACGCGAGCTCTCAGTTTGGAGACGTCCTCGGCGTCCCAAGAAAGTTTGATTCCCCAAAAATCGGTCGGGAGTGATTTGCTTCAACAGGCCGACCAGATTGAGGAGCACTTGAAACGTCAGACTCGGTCTTTCAGGGACGCCCATCCGCAGCGATCGCGTCATGCCCTGGTGATCGGAAACGCAGATTACGGGCAGCGAAAGCTTCGGAATCCCATCAACGATGTGCGTGCGGTTGACCAAGCGTTGACCTCAATGGGCTTTGTCGTCACTCGGCTCGAAGATGCGGATCTTGAGCAGATGGACGACGCGATTACAAAGTTTGCGCGTGAGTTGCCCTCGGATAGCCTCGCGTTCCTATTTTATGCCGGCCATGGCGTTCAGGTCGAAATGCAGAACTACCTAATTCCCGTTGGAGCGCGTATCTCTGAGGCCGCGAAGGTTCCGCACCGCACACTCTCGCTGGACATGGTTCTCGATCTGTTGGGCGACTCGCGCAGTGCAGCTCGATGTGTGATCTTGGATTGTTGTCGTGACAATCCCTTCACCCGTCAGTGGACGCTTGAACGCGGTGAAGTCCGTCGTGGTTTGGCGAGCCTTCGTGGTAGTCGGGACAACATGATGATTGCGTATTCCACCGCAGCTGGGAAAACCGCTTCAGATGGATCCGGAAATCATTCGCCCTATGTGAAACACTTCTTGGACGTGATTCGTGAGCCGTCGCCCGACGGACTGTATCTTCGTGAGCTGTTGAAACGTACCGCACAGCGGGTCAAACGAGATATCAACCAGAGTCCGTGGAGTTCTCGTGACGAGTCGATGAGCGATATCTGTTTGATTTCACCAGCCTCGGCCAGCGCATCGGAAGTCGCGATTTCGATTTCACCATCGCAACCTCCGCCAATGATGTCAGCGGAAACACAGCGCGAGGACGCCAAAAAGACAATCGAGGTTTCGCTTTGCCGCGATCTGCTCAATCAGGCTCGGCTATACGAGTCAAATCGGGAGTATCAAGATGCGATCGCGACGTACACGACTGTCTTGTCGCTCGATCGAGCCACCGCCTTTGACAAACGATCAGCCAGGATAGGCCGATCGACCGCCTGTCTGGCTCGAGGCAACGTGGACGATATCAAAATGGCTTTGACGGATACCCTCGCTGCTGGCGAGCGCGGGATGTTGGTGTCCATCCGCGCCTCGCAGGCCGATCTGATGGACGGAGCGACAAAGGTCGCCACACTGCATCGAGGCCAAGTTATTGAAGTTCGCTCGATACAGGGTAAATGGATCTCGGTGCACGCCGTTGGCAAGGATCGCAACCGACGCGGTCACGTCAGCCTGAGCTCGGTTGCTGAACCAGTCAATGCAACCGTCGATCCGGCGTTATCGGTTCCGAGTTCTGTCGCGAATGCAACTGGTAACGCCATGCAGCCCGGAACGACGACAGGGTCTGGTACTGCCGTAAGACCTGACACGTTAACTCAGTCGACCTCCGCTTCAGCATCGGGGAATCGTGTGACATCGCAGTCCTACACGCCGGCCCAGCCACAACGAATCGAAAGCTCGATTTCGGCGTCAAGGATCACGCCGTCAGCGTATCCGAACGCGTCACGCTCAGGTGGTCTTTCGTGGTCCAGCGGTTCGCAGCCATCAACGTCGCAAACGAATCGCGGATTCCAAACGTCACAAGGCTACAATTCCTCGCAACGGTATCAGCCGCAAAGGTCGACTCAATCTTCATCTCATCGCAGTTCAAGCACTCAGCGATCTTCATCGTCCGGTGTCTATAACATGACGTTGGCGGAGTCACAGAAGTTGATTGACGCCAACAATCGCGCGAAGTGGCAGCCTGGTGCCGATCACCGTGCATTAGAACGCGACAACCAGCGGATCCGCGCCGAGCGTCAACGTCGCTGGAATGATTACTTTTCGGGTCGACTGCAAGCGAAGTAGTTTTTCAACAAGCAGTTGTTCAATCAAACGATTTGACTGTTGTGGAAACGGCCGCGGTCGCTAGCGTTTGATCGTCTCCGTCGCGTTGGGCCGGCACACGTTGGCTGGTAATTGTTGCGTCGCGAAGTCGGAACGCCAGATCGCTGTTGAGTTGCCCCGGTGTGAGTCGCCATGTCCAATTGCCTTCTGCCTGGCCAGGGACATTCATACGAGCGTCGTTGCCGAGGCCGAGGCAATCTTGAATTGGCATGATGGCAGTGTTGGATCGGCTGTGCAGTACGGCGTCGATGAGTTGCCAGTGAATCTCGTCCTCCGCTGTGACAATCGCTGAAAGCAGATCGGCGTCGCTGATCTTTCGGTTTCGTCCGTGATACCAGCCCATCACCGTGTCGTTATCATGCGTCCCGGTGTAGGCAACGCTGTGCTCCAGCCATGAGTCAGGTCGGTGGAAATCATCATTGGGATCGTCAAAGCCGAATTGCATCACCCGCATACCGGGAAATCCCAGATCGTCACGAAGCTGATGGACCGCTTCGGTGATCATGCCTAAGTCTTCGGCGATCAGAGGTAACGCACCCAATTCTTCGGTTGCGGCATCGAACGGCGCCGACCCCGGTCCCGATCGCCAGCGACCTTCAACAGCTGTCGGTGCCGTTGCGGGAATTTCCCAATAGGCCTCAAAACCGCGGAAGTGGTCCACGCGAAGTAGGTCGTATTGATTTAGGGCGCGTGAAAACCGGTCAATCCACCACCGATAGCCATGCTGGGCCAGCACATCCCATCGGTACTGCGGGTTTCCCCAGCGTTGTCCTGTCTTTGAAAAGTAATCCGGTGGTACGCCGGCGACGAGTTTGGCACGGCCATGCGAATCCAACGCAAATAGCGACTGATTCGCCCAGACGTCGGCGCTTTCGTGGGCGACAAAGATCGGCATGTCACCGACTAATCGAACGCCCCGGTTGTTCGCATAGGCCTTCAGTGCAAACCATTGCCGATCAAACATGAACTGCTTGAATTGAGAAAGAGTGATTGCGTCGTTAAGGTCGCGACGCACTTCGGCAATCGCGTGCGGCTCGCGTAAGACAATCGGCATTGGCCACGCGTTCCAATCCGACTGACAACGCTGAAGCATGATGGCTTCAAAGATCGAGAAATCATCCAGCCACGGGTGACGATTTCGAAATGCTTCAAAGTCCTGATGACGATCCGTTGCACTTGAGTTCAGAAATCGATCTAGCCCGATTTGCAGACAGTGGTCGATGCGTTGGGCGGCCGCGGGGTAGTCAACACGATCCCCATCGTGACCGAGCCCTGTCGGCAGATCCGACGGCAGTAACCAGCCTTCTCGGACCATCAATTCGGGACTGATCAGCAGCGGATTGCCCGCAAAGGCAGAGTACGCCGAATAAGGCGAATCATTCGCGGCCGGTGGTGACAGCGGCAATATTTGCCAGATGGACTGACCCGCTTGTGCCAACCAGTCAACAAACTCGTAGGCTCCGGGTCCCAGATCGCCCACGGGTGTGGCATCTTGATCGGCCCCCCGCGGCAAACTGGTGACATGACAAAGAATGCCCGAGGTGCGTGGAAAGCTCATGGTCGCGGGTACGCTACGTAGTGGCTGTTGAGATTCTGTCGGCATTCCGATCACGGCATCGTGCCGATCTCAATCTCGTATCACTGCGTCACTTTAGCGAGAAAGAACCCAAGGGCGAGGGCGGCAACGAAAATTGCAACCAAGATGGTGATCAGTAAGGTCGGATCGATGCCTTGTTTCTTGGCGGCCACACGATTGCGTGCTGGCTCTGCTGTCGAGGGTGTCGCGTTCGATGTTGGCCGGGATGAAAAGTGCTGGTCGTAGCCGGATTCTTTTTCCAGATCCAAGTAGCTGCCACTAACCATATCGGACGGAAGGCCTTTCGATTTGACCTCGACGAGTTTGCCCGAATCGCTCGCGGCCGCATTTTGTTCGCGAATCAGCTTGGATCGACTACTCGCCAAGGTGTCATCGTTTTTATTGGTCACCGTGTCATGCGTCGACTGGCTATCGAGCAAATTGTCATGACTGCTGTCGAAGCTCAGCGATGACAGGCTTTCGTTTTGATCGGGGCCTTCGCCCAAACCGATGCGGATCTTTTCGCCTTTGGGAACGGCGGCGTGAAATTTCTCCAGCACTTCTGCCACCGCATCGGCGGTTTGGTAGCGATACTCGGGCTGCTTCTGGATCATTTTGACGCAAATGCCTTCGAGTTCACCGGGGCAGTCCGGACGCAATTGGCGAATGGATCGAGGCATTTCTTTTTGATGCTTGGCGATCCGTTGGGCCAACGTGCCGTCCGCAAATGGAGGTCGTCCCGTCAACAAGAAATAAAGCGTGCAACCCAAACCATAGATGTCCACGCGATGATCGACGCCGTGACTGTTCAAAGCTTGCTCGGGAGCCAGGTAGTCCGCCGTGCCAAGGACATTTTCGTTGTTTGCCACCGTCAGTGATTCCGAGTCGGCACTTGTTCCGGTGACTAGGGCCAAACCCATATCCAAAAGCCGAACCACGCCTTCTTGGTCAATCAAAAGGTTGGCGGGTTTGACATCGCGGTGCACAACGCCGCGTTGGTGCGCGTGCGCCAATCCGCGAGCGGCCTGAGCAACCACGTCGGCCGCCGTGGAAAAGTCGAGGACTCCGTCACGTCGAACAAGCATCTGCAAGTCCACCCCGTCGACGTACTCCATCACGATGTAGTGGGTGTCGCCGGCCTGGTCGATGTCGTGAGCCAGAACGATGTTACGGTGATTGAGCGAAGCGATCGCCTTGGCTTCCAATTTGAAGCGGGCCAGATACGACGAGTCCGCGTTGCGTCGCTTTGGCAGCACTTTGATGGCACGCTTGTCACCCAGCCCCACATGTTCGGCCAAATAAACACTGCTCATCCCTCCGGTGCCAATGTGCCCGAGCAGCTTATACTTGTTTAGGAAAAAGCCCTTGTATTTCCCGGCAAATAATTTTTCTAAATGCCAATCGGTCAGCAATCCAGCTCGCTTGTAAGCCGCGGCCAACCTGCGGGCGCTTGTTGGCAAACCACCGTCGCACTTCTCGCGAACCTTCTTCAGGAATCGTTCCTGAACTGCGTCGTCGATCAATCGGCTCTTGCCAACCATCTCGACGAATCGTTCGGAATTGATCGAAGCCATGGATGGATTGCGAGGGGCCGTTATCGTCGTGTCAAGAAATCACGCTGCCTGCAGCTTAATCTATCAAAGACATGATCGCATGAAATCCTCCAGAGAGTGCGCAACAACGACACAGTCCAGGCTGAGCAATTTCCGAGTGCACACCACACTGGGAATCATGGCAAAATACGGAACGCCGGGGCGAGTCAAAACACGTTTGGGCAAAGAAATTGGCATGGAGGTTGCCGCTCGAGTTCACTGTCGATTCGTCGCTGAATTGACCTATCGTTTGTCAGATGCCGCAGTTTGCTGTCAGCTGGTGGCAACGCCCGCCGAAGATCAGCATCGCTGGCGTCCCGGTGCGGGTCAGCCCGAACCGACGATCGCCAGCGACACGGCCCGGAAAAACAAACTCAAACGACACGCAGCATCGAACAAAGACAAGATCGACATCCCTGATCGATGGGAAATTGTCGATCAGGGATCCGGTGATTTAGGGCAGCGCATGCGGCGTTGGTTTGAATCGTGTCTTTTGGTTGCCGCGGCAGACCAAACGGACCCGATTTCGGTGCCTGCCAAGGAACTGAAGGCGGCGATTTTAATTGGTGCCGATTGCCCGCGGCTTACCGCTGCCGACATCGCAAAGGGATTTGACGCGCTGCATCGGAACGATCTCGTTTTGGGCCCCGCGGAAGATGGTGGCTATTATTTGATCGGCCTGCGTCAGCCGGCTGATTGGAATCGGACATGCCAGCAACCGTCACCGTGGAGCCATCTTTGGACGAATATCCCATGGAGCACAAACGATGTGTTCTCGGCAACGCTTGCTGCGGCCCGGCGGGATGATCTGTCGGTGAGTTTGTTGCCTAGTCGATCCGACGTGGACACGGCTTCGGACTTGAATCGGTTGCGAGGTGAACTGGAACGCAGCACCGGACCGGACGACGATCGTCTGCAAGCGGACTTGAACGCAATGCTGGATGCGGTTCAATAGAATCGATCGTTCGAGCTTGTTGCTCCATCGCGGTTGGGTCTAAGGATACGACGAACTTTGAAGTCCGTCGTTTATCATCTCAACGCTAAATCAATTCGTACCAGAACTTCCCTCACTCCAATCATGTCGGTCCAATCCACTACGCAACGTCGCGTCATGATCGTGGGCGGTGGTGTGGTGGGATTATCGATTGCTTGGGAATTAGCACGACGACCAATCGCCGCTGAGTTGCAGATCACATTGGTCGATCGACACGCCATCGATGCGGCGATGGGTCATGTGGTTGACGGTCAGCGGCCCACAACATGGGCAGCCGCGGGCATTCTGCCGCCAGCCAACTTCGATCGCGCGACCGATCCTATTGATCAGCTGCGAGGGTATGCTCACTCAATCTGGCCGCTTTGGTGCAATCAATTGTTTGAAAGGACCGGGATCGATGCGGAGTACTCGCATTCCGGCGGTTTGTATTTATCGGAAACGCGTGGCGAAGCGGCCCTGATGTCGGGGATGGTTGCTTACTGGAATGATCTGGATATTGATTGCCAGTCATGGACGCCATCTCGAACGATTGAGTCGTATCCATTCTTGAAGCGCTACTTCGAATCCAACGCGGATGCGTCTGCGTGGTGGACCCCCGCTGAATCGCTGATTCGGCCACCACGTCTGTTGGCGGCCCTGGTTGCGGCCTGTCGATCGTCCGGTGTGAAAGTTGAGTCTCAAAAGATGATCGGTCGCTTGGAGGTGCGCGATCAGGGCATTGGCGTCACGAGTCGGTCTCAGCAGGGTGAACAAACCGAGACGCTTGACGATGTGATTCTTTGTGGTGGATCGTCACTTGGTTTGATCGATCCTCAGTTGAGACTGACGCAGTCGATCATTCCGGTTCGTGGGCAGATGCTGCTGCTGCGAAATGATCATCCCGACGCCTTTCATGGTGTTGTGAATGCTGGCAATCGATATCTCGTAGGACGGGGTGACGGTCACGTCTTGGTCGGTTCATGCGAAGAGGAAGTTGGATTTGTGCATGGCACCACCGATGCGATGATGCAGTCGCTCAGGCAGTTCGCTGGTCGGCTGAATCCTGACCTGCTTCAGGCTCCGGAAATTGCTCGCTGGTCGGGGCTACGTCCCATGACATTTGATGGCTTCCCCATGCTGGGACCGATCCCTGGCAAGCCTCGCGTGATGGTCGCTGGTGGGCATTATCGCAGCGGCATTTCGTTAGCACCCGCGACGGCGGTCGCAATCGCGGACCAGTTTGAGCGGAAGCCATCATTTATGGATTTGACCGCCTTTGCGGTCGGTAAACAGATGGCAGCGTAGCCCGCCGCTTTGGTTCCTGAGTGAGCAGCGCCCCGGCTCTGTCGCATTTGAGCCAAACTAAACTACGTCTGTTGTGTCGGTCGCCGTGCGGTTTAGATCAGCACTGTTGTTGCCATGAATCGACGCCGCAATCGTTCTCCAAGTTGATCGTGTATTGCTCATGTCCGAATCCGTGCTCGCTGGTGGCACTTACGAGGTGCTCCAGAATCGGCTGCGTGCGGCCGCGAATGACCTCGATAAGCGACTTCGCAAACTGAACGACAGCCGAAATGAGGTGTTTGGAAATGTCCAAACGCAACTCGTTGATACGATTCGAGTGACTACCGATCACAACTGCACGCCTCGCGATTTGATCGCCCTGGGTGAGCATTTTTTGCTGGCTTACAACGTCCAATTTGGTCTGCGAACCGAGATCAACTTATCCGATGTGTTCGCTGCGTATCGGTGGGATGGCAAGGACTTTCACCATGAAGATCTCACGCTGATCAATGATGATCGTTTTGCCAATGACTTCGCTGAGCTCTATCGATTCTATAAGGGCACCACATTCGCCCGATTCTTTGTCCGTGGCCCATCGCTGCACATGGTGTTTCAGGTTGGCAAGAATGCTCGCGACATCAAATCATTTAAATGGGCAAAAACGTCCGGCGGTTTGCAATACATCGATAACCGCAGTGACCACGAGGTGCGACTTCCGCCGCAGCATGCGTTTCAGTGGACGCGGACCACGCGGGATATGCATCGTTATGGTGATCATCCGCATATCTCGATTGAGGATCGTGTGTTTGTCGAGACTGTCGGCGGTGATTTGACCATCAAAGTGGAAGACAACACGACCGCCGGTTCGGGTGTGTATGCGGAGCCCGTCGAGAATCCCGATCAAAAGCTCGACGATGCCGACATTGCTTATTCGATCGTTGGCAATCTGATTTTGTTGCGAATCAGACCGTATCAGGAAGATCAATCTCGCTACGTCGTCTTTAACGGCAAGCTGAATGAGGCTGTTCGTCTGGATGAGATTCAACACGCGTGCGTGATGTTGCCCGGCGATCAAGGTGTGATTTTTCCAGGTGGCTACTACCTGCAAACTGGCGAATTCAAGCGATTCGATCACGGTTTGTCCGACATGCGCTTTGAGCGAACGATCGCAAGTCCCAACGGTGAGGATTATCTGTTTCTATTCAGCAATGCCGCGTGCGGCACATCGGTGCAATTGCGTTACAACCAGATACGCCAGAGTGTCGACACGCCGCTGGTGTGTCATGGCCAGACCCTTTTTGAAGATGGCCAAATGATTTGTTTTCGTGCGGAGCCAACGCCGCAAAAACATCATGCGTTGCAGGTGTGGCAAACCCCGTTCTGCGATCAAGATTTTGCATCGCAACAACCCAGCGATTCCTATTTGGCCAAGGTCGGCAACAAACAACTTGTGACCGGCATGGCCGAGTGTGCCGAATTGCGACAGCTGATCGACAAAGACGACAGCTACGATGAGCTCTATGTGGATTTGGTCAAAAAGTCAGGCGATATCCTCGATAGCTATTTTTGGATCGGGGCCGAGGAAACCGGCAGGCTCGATGAGCCACTTGCGCAGATTCGGGAGGCCGCATCACTTGCCGTTGAAGAATTCGAAAAAGTGGTTCGGGTTCGTCAAGAGACCGAGCAACGAACTGATGAGGTTGCCGGCGCGATCGCTGGAACCAAAACGGAGATCGATCGGAGCAGCTTTCAGACGATCGAGGACTTTGTTGATGTCCTATCACGGCTGAGACATCACCGCGGGCATGCCATCGGACTGCGTGATCTGAAATACGTCGACGAATCCTTGGTACAGCAATTGGAGGATGAGACGTCCGCACTGACCGACCGCATCAGCCAAAAATGCGTCGCGTTCCTGCTGGAGCCGACATCGCTGGCATCGTTTGTGGATCGCGTCGCGGAGATTGAAGCAACGATTGAGCAAGTGAAAACAGTTCAAGAGGCCTCCTCGATCGGCGAAGACATTGATGACGTCGCAGGTGGCTTAGAACTGTTAACGGAAACGGTCAGCAATCTCGAGATTGATGATGCAACGCAGCGCACCGAGATCATCGACCGGATTGGTGATGTGTTTGCTTCGGTCAATCGCGTTCGCAGTGCTTTGTCATCCCATCGACGCGAACTGGTTGGCGTTGAAGGCCGGCTGGAATTTGCATCGCAGATGAAATTGCTGCAGCAAACCACCAACGGCTTTTTGGATGTGTGTGACACGCCGGTCAAAACCGATGAGTATCTAACCAAAGTGATGGTGCAGCTGGAAGAATTGGAGGGTCGGTTCGCCGAGTTTGACGAATTCATTGAGCAGCTAGCCGCACGCCGCGATGAGATCTACACGGCGTTCGAGAACCGCAAAGTCGCGTTGGTCGAGAAACAGAATCGACGCGCCGAAGCATTGGGTTCAGCGGCCGAGCGAATCTTCAAGGGAATCGCTTCGCGCGTCGGAAGCATGACGTCTCTTGACGACATCGCTGCCTATTTTGCGGGTGATCTGATGGTGCAAAAAGTTCGCGATCTCATCGCGCAACTTCAAAGCCTCGGTGATGCGGTGCGGGTCGGCGACTTGGAGAGTCGACTGAAAATGATTCGCGAAGATGCAACGCGGTCGCTCAAGGATCGATCCGAATTGTTTGAAGACGGTGGTGATGTGATTCGGTTGGGCCAGAGAAAGTTCGCGGTCAATCGACAGCCCCTCGACTTGACGACCGTACTCCGCGACGACCATCTGTGCTTGCATTTGACCGGAACACAGTATTTCCAGCCGTTAGCGGATGACCGTTTGATTTCAGCTCGTGATATGTGGACTCAAACACTCGTCAGTGAAAACGACGCGGTCTACCGAGCGGAATACTTGGCAATGGAACTATTTGTCCAGCGAGGTCAGATTGAAATCGAACGTCCGGT
>JBCCJB010000009.1:0-24635 GCA_039028015.1 Planctomycetota bacterium | reverse complement strand
CGAAGGAGGACGAGCCGTCATGGTCGAGGCGAATGCTGAGCATCCAATCCTCAATTCGGTGGAATCGTTCTACACGCCCTCGGACATTTACGGCATCGTCAATCTGGACCAAGACAAAGCAACGGTTCTGATGCGAGGTCAGATCCTCAAACACCTCGATCCAGCCGCGCCGCCAGTCACCGATGGTCGCAACGACCCCATGATGCCCATGGCTTGGGTCAAGGATTACCACATCGAGGGTGGAAAACCCGGACGCGTTTTCACGACAACCGCGGGAGCATCGGTCGACTTTCGCAGCGAAGATTTGCGGCGATTGCTTGTTAATGCGAGCCACGACTTGCTGGATCTTGACGTGCCTGATGCGGCGAACGTGACGACCGTCGATCCGTACGATCCATCGTTTTATGGCTTCCTATCCGGCGACGTTTATCTCGATCGCGGCATGCGCGTTGAAGATTTTCAATTGGGGTCGTCGGCATCTATCGCCGAGACACCCACGCTGAACCAACCGCCGGACATGTCCAAGCCGACAACGCGGTAGGTTTTTCCAGCGATCATTTTGAGTGCCAGCGTGCTTGGCACGCTCGCACTACGTCCCAGAAGTGTTTCAGGGAAGAGTTCACTAAAGCCATCGATGATGTTGGCCTTGATCGCCGTCTGGGTGAGCGTTAACCGTTTGGTACCGGGAAACGAAAGGTCGATTTCGGCGTCTCGCACCAACATCATCGTCTGATCATCCATGACGACCGGTCGATACGTCGCAGCAACTTCCAAACTGCGATCCAGTTCGCGTTTGCCCTGCGAGAAACGCGAGCCACGCACGCCCAAGCGAAGGGTGCCATTGCGGGCTTCAAAATAGATTGGCCGAACCTTTTCGAAATCGACTTCGAATCCCTCGTCATCACCTTCTGTAGCCGGCACATCCCGTGTGCCAATTCCCGATTCGGAATCTCCTGAATCAGAATCGTCAAACAGACTGGTCAACTGATCCAAATCATCCGGCGTGAAGGTAAGCCCACTCAAAAAAGCGCCGACGGAGTTAGCGAGGATCGTTTCATGCACCTGCAGGACAGCTTCAGGGGGTTGCGCCATGGCGGGCATCAGTGTCGACACGTCCGGTGGTTGCGTGGGAGCCGCAAGACCGACCGGTTGTTGCATTTGAATGTGAACGTGCACTGAATCTGACTGTGACGAGATCACGCGTTCCGGCCTTGGCATGTCCAAACGTCGCAACCAAGGCCGCATTATCGCGTCCAGATCGGGGAACTCTCGCTTGCCGGCGCGATCGGTTTCGGTGCGAAAGCTCTTCTCAACCCGCGTTCGCAATCGACTACCAGCGATGGCTTCGGCTTTGGGCCGAGTCTCCTGGGCGTTCCGTCCGGCGATCTTCCGCACCAATCGCAACGGATGATTCACACGACGAATGCGAGATTCGAAATCAACATCGCTAATGATGTCACCTAGCACGATTTGTCGCTCGGTAATGGCCACTTGTCGTGACACGTAAACACGTCCCTGCGCCTGAGAATCAACCGAGACGGGTCCGTTGTAACCACGCGTGTCACTTCGGAAATTCGCGTCCATCCGCAACCAAATGCGAGCATCACCGTTGTGCGGTATTAGTGAAGCTGAAACCGCACCGCGAAGATGCGATTGTCCAATGAGTCGCGTTCCCAGAATGCAATCGTTGACCGGCGAGGCCTCATCGACGGGGCCCATCACGGCATTGGTGACAACGTTTCCGTCCACCCAAATGCGGACGTTGGGCTGCGAAAAACGAGCGCGAATTCCATCGATCAGCTCGCTTGCCTGATTGATGCGATCAAGCTGCGAAAGCAAGTCATCGACAATCGCGACGGCGGCAGGCGACAGATCCGACACTTGATACTCGCCGCTGGATTCTTCGTCCCCGGAGGTCGCAAACTGCTCGGCAATGCGATTCAAAAATGAGTTGGCCGCAGCACGCCCACGTCGCGCGTCACCGAATAGCAGCGCTGCGACGTACTCATCGAGCGCCGATCGCAATTGAACCAGACGCGAAAGTTCCAATCCTTCTTCAGGTCCAATCAAGCGATTTCGCAACGCGATCGCAGCACGTCCGCGTGCCGACACTTTCGCTTGTTGGTTGATCGCGTCGACTAACGGCTGCCAATCGAGATATCGCATCCAATCATCAAAGTTCGACGCTTCGGTGGCACTCTCGAAATACGTTCTCGCATCTTCGATTGCCTGGACCACATTTTTTTCAGTCGTTTCGACGTTGGGAAGTCGATCAACGTCAATCGTCGCGATCGCGTTTTCGATTGCAGCATTGATCGAATGTGGGGTCGCCGGATGGGTTCCTGCGTTGAGCAATTCCGCTGATGCTGGCGAACCCAATGCGATCATCAGCTCAGCGATGATCACTGCATGCAGCAGCCACTGGGCCGGGTAACGCCATCGGGTACGAGACAACATAGGTTTTCCAAATGAAGCAAAGCAAAGAAGCGATTCCAGCATAGCTATGCGATACCCATTCGCACTAAAACGCCGGATTTTGTTCTCTTTTTGATCTAAGGATGCCCTAATCATTCAATCGTTCGATCGTTGTCCCGATGGCATCGCAATGCCTCGATGGGATCGTAGGCGGCACAACCAGTGTGCCGTAGACTTTGGATTCGACCCGATTTGCTACGACCTAGCCACATTCTTCGCTGATTCGCGGACAACCTCATGCTGACCTTGTGTTCATCAGTACGAACTCAGTTCGTCAGGACTTGGCAAGATCAGCTGCCGTCAGTTTGCGAGTCGTCGCACTCATTCCCGACGGTTCCGATCAAGACCATTTGGCACGCTGCCGTGATGATTTTGATCGCGTCGACTTGGCAGCCGGTGTTCGCTCAAAACCCGGTCGCCGACGTCAGCGTCCTGCGTCAATCGATTGAAGACGACCTGACGAAGCTGCAACCACAAACCGCATTGGAATCGATTGAAAAGCTGGTACCGCTTGCACGTGATCAAGGACGCAACGATCTGGTTGTTTGGGCTTCGGCGATGCGATCGACGATCAAAGATCAATTGGAAGGTGGTCAGGGTGTGCAACGCATCGTTTCTTTCCAACAGGATTTGGCGACCACCGATGCGTCAATGCAACCCGTCATGCGAGCGATTTTGGCGCATTGGGTTTGGCAGCACTACCAACAAAACCAATGGCGTTTTGCCGATCGTGCGTCATTAGACCTTGCCGACGAGGAGGAATGGTCGTTTCCCACCGCACGCGAGATTCAATCCGGCAGTCGTGAGTCGTTCATCCAGCGGACGCGAAGGCTGTTTGAAACGGCTCTTGCAGATTCATCACAACTTCAGCAGACACCAGTCGAGCAGATCGAAGCCCTGCTGGCTGAATCGAACGCACCACGATCGTTCCGGCCAACCGTGTTCGACATCATCGCCGCTGACGCGACCGCTTTGCTTGCAGAACTCGATTCAACCTACGCGGGGCCGATCAATCGATTTCGACTGTCCGTCGATTCACCGATGATGGCTCCGCTGGATGAGTTTCTCTCCTGGGAAATCACCCACGTCGATGATGACTCACCGATGGCAGGCGCGATCCGTCTCTGGCAGCAATGGCTTCAATTTCATCGCAACGACAATGAACCGGACGCCCCTCTCGATGCGGATCTACTAAGGCTGATCTTTGCGTTCGACCATGCCGAGGGGCTTAACAAGACCAAACGCTATCGAGACGTGCTTGCTGATTGGATCGAACAACATCAGAACCACTCGGTGTCGGCGCGGGCCAGCTACCTTTTGGCTCAGTTGCTTTTTGACAATGGGGATTTTTCGTCCGCGCATCGGCGGGCGACAACCGCGGTGGAGAGGTTCCCAGAATCGTTTGGTGGTCGCCGATGTGAGCATCTGATCAAACAGATCGAGCAACCGATGCTCGACGTGCAAACGGAGCGAGTCTGGAACCCCGATTTGCCTGATGACGCCGCCCCGAGGTTGCGGGTGACTTACCGGAATCTTGATCGTCTGCATTGGCGACTGGTTCCGATCGACATCGAAGAATCGATCGCGACGCGATATCGGCTGGATCGCGATCATTTGATTCCGTTTTTGAATCGTTCCAGCACGAAAACGGGTCAGATCGATCTGCAGCCAACACCCGACTTTCAACAGCAAGTCATTCGTGTCGCGGCACCCGTAAGCCAGTTGAGTTCGGGCGGCTACCTACTCATTGCGAGCTCCGACGCGGATTTTGCATCCGAATCGTCACAGCTTTCCGCCGTCCCAATTTGGGTCAGCACGCTTTCGATGATTCTGCGTCAACGCAACAGCAGCGGGCTGATTGAAGGCTACGTCGTTGACGGTCGTGGTGGCCAGCCGATCGCGAACTGCCAAGTCGATGTTTGGGCCCAATCAAAGCAACAACCTGGCACGCAACAGTCGCTGCAACGGATAACAACCGACAGCCACGGACTGTTCACGTTTGATCAGCCCGGCTGGAATCAAGTTCGATTCGTTGCACGACGCGACCAGGATTCCTTGCTCTCAAGTCTTCCGCTGCGAAGCTTCAAACCGTCCAATCGCGGCCAAAGACCACCGCAATCGCGAACCGTTTTTTTCACCGACCGAGCACTCTATCGCCCGGGTCAGACCATCCGGTTCAAATCCGTCTCGTTTGTCACCAATGCGATGTCGTCAACACACCAGGTAGTGGCGGGTCAACCGATCACGATCGAATTACTTGACGCGAACGGTCAACGTGTCGGCGTTACCGAAGGTCAAACCAATTCCTTTGGCAGTTTTGCAAGCACATTTCAGCTGCCGTCCAGCGGACTGACCGGGCAGTTTCGTTTGCGAGCGTCCGGCGCGGGCGCCGGAGGCACATCGATCGCAGTCGAAGCGTACAAACGCCCGCGATTTGAAGTTCAAATTGATGCACCAGAGAAATCGGTACGCATCGGAGATGCGGTAACCGTACGCGGTCATGCCAACGCGTACACGGGAGCACCGATCGATTCAGCAATCGTGCAATACCGGGTCGTTCGCCAAGTGCGCCGACCGGACTGGTGGTGGATGCGCCGATGGTGGCTACCGCCCAATCCCAATCCGCCGCAGACCATGATTCAGTCGACAACGCAAACCAACGCCGAAGGCAGCTTTGATATTCAGTTTACAGCCGAACCGGATGCCGATGTTGACTTGCGCGACGAAGTCACTTTCCGGTACACCATCACCGCCGATGTCATTGATACGACGGGCGAAACCCGATCGGCCAGCCGCTCGTTGCCCGTTGGCACAGTATCGATGACCGCGTCCATGTCCACCGAGTCGCCGGATTGGTTGACGGAGGATCAGCCGACGAAGATTCGTGTTCAGACCAAATCGTTATTTGGAGATCCAATTGCGGCCGACGCAGTAGTCGAGATTTTCTCACTCGACGTGCCCAAAACGATTCCGCAGCTTGAACTTCCAGGAGAAAGTCGCCGAGTCGACTCGGCACGATTGGCCAATTCGAATGCGACCGACACAGCAAAAGCATCCCGAATCACATCGGATCCCAATTCTTGGCCACTGGGCACATCCGTTTATCGAAGCCAAATTCGAACCGCCGATAACGGGCTCGCGAAGATTCAGACCAGGTTGCCTGCCGGTCATTATCGCGCGGTGCTGACGAGTCAGGATCGTTTTGGCCGTCCGGTCACATCGCAGCTTGCAATCCGAGTCATCAACCCCGATGCGGATCAATGCGACTTATCGGTTGCACAATTTCTGGCAACACCGAAAGAATCGAGTCAGCCAGGCGACACGTGGACGGCTGTTTGGGGCAGTGGGTATCAGAACGTCAGAGCACTGATCGAAATCGAACATCGTGGTCGGTTGCTGCAGCGTTTTTGGACGAGTGCGAACCGCAATCAGATTCAATTGAAACAGGACATCGATGAATCGATGCGGGGCGGCTTCGTCGTCCGCACGACGATGATTCATGACAATCGTTTGCACCAGATTCAGCGTACGATTCGCGTGCCATGGAGCAACAAGCAATGGTCGGTGAGCTGGTCGCGGTTTGTATCCAAACTCAAGCCAGGTCAAGACGCGACGTGGACCATCAAATTACGCGGCGTCGGCGACCCGCAGCTTGTTCCCGAAGCGGAGATGGTCGCGACGCTGTTTGATGCTTCGTTGGACGCGATCACAGAACATCGTTTTGCGAAACAGCTCGGATTGTTCTACCAAGATCGTTCGCAAACCCGAACGTTGGACATCAATCAGTGGCGATCTCTAAGTGTGATTCGACCTTTCACGCCACCGCGGCTGCGTGGCAGCAAACTGACCTATCCGCGTTGGCACGAATCCCTTTTTCAGGCCAGCATCATGTTTGGACGCGGTGTGGGATTGCCCGCGCCGATGGCCATGATGAGTCGATCCGCTGCGATCGAAGCCGACGCATTTGCCGATGACGGTCAACCTGAATCCGCTAACGTTTCAAAATCAGCTGACGATGAATTTTCGGAAGACGATCCGGGGGATGCGATTGAGCTTAGCGACGTCGCCGTCCGGAAAAATCTCCAAGAAACAGCTTTCTTTTTCCCCACGATTCAAGCGGATCGCGATGGCAGCATTTCGATGTCGTTCACCATGCCCGAAGCATTAACGCGATGGCAGTTTCTTGGGCTCGCGCATGGCAAAGATTTGTCGACGGGTTGGATCGAAGATGTCGCGGTCACGAGCAAAGACCTGATGGTCCAACCCAATCCGCCGCGTGTGCTTCGGGCGGGCGATGAAATTGAAATGATGGTCAAAGTCAGCAATCAATCAAATCGTGTTGCGTCTGGCACTGCGGGTCTCACTTTCAAGGATGCGGCCAGCGGAGAATCAATCAATGACCAGCTTGCCAATGAGGTGGTTGAACGTTCGTTCGAAATTCCCGCGGGGCGATCGCAAACACTGTCGTGGCGGATCAACGTGCCCGATGGGCTCGATTTTGTGACGTACACCGCCGTGGCGTCGGCTGGAAGCTTGTCCGATGGCGAAGAGGCTTATCTTCCCGTCTTGCCGCGGAAAGTGTTGATCAGGGAATCCATCGCGCTTCCCATTGAGGGACGCCAAACAAAAACGTTCACACTGGACACGCTTCAACATGCCGACCAAATTGAATCTTTGAATCATGAGTCGCTCACCGTCCAAATGACATCTCGTCCGGCTTGGTATGCATTATTGTCGTTGCCGTACCTCATGCAGTTTCCACATGAGTGTGCCGAGCAAACCTTCAACAAGCTTTATGCCAACTTACTGAGCCGGCACATCGCGAACTCGAATCCGCTCATTCGATCCACATTTGAGCGTTGGCGGCGTGAGACGACGGCGGCCAATCGAGATCCCCTTCAAAGTCCGCTGCAACAAAACGAAACGCTAATGGATCTGGCGTTGACCGAAACGCCATGGGTCGCCGAAGCGAAATCAGAATCGCAGGCCCGCCGTCAACTAGGCGTGTTTTTCGATGCCAATCGATTCAATGATGAGATTCGACAGTCGATGCAACGCCTTGTGGCAATGCAATTGCCTGACGGTCACTTTTCTTGGTTCCCCGGTGGTCGGCCCAACGCATTCATCACGGCGTACTTGGTGGCTGGATTCGGAAGGTTGCGAGATCTAGGCATCGACGTTGAACCATCACTTGCATTGGCTGCCGTTTCCGCGATCGATGCGGATCTTGATGAGGCGTTTCGTCGAATCGTCGAGGGTAATAACAAGAAAAAAACCGACTCCGGGCAACAGCAAAATCATTTGACGCCAACGATCGTATGGCAACTCTATGGGCGAAGCTTTTTTCAGGATGAAGTGGAACCCTCACCAGAGCATCAACAGGCCGTCACGTTTTGGCTCAATCAAGCCGAAACGTATTGGACTCAATTGCCCAGTCGCATGTCGCAAGCGCACGTCGCGATGACCATGTCCCGGCAGAACCGCTTTGATATCGCCAAGCAGATTGCTCGATCGCTACGTGAGCGTGCGGTCGTCGACGAGACCGGCATGCATTTTCATGATTCGGGTCCGGCGTGGGTTTGGCATCAAGCCGAAATCGAGACTCAGGCGATGATGATTGAAGTCATGGATGACGTGCTCGGCGACAGCGACTCCGTGCGGCAATGCCAGTCGTGGCTACTTCGACAAAAAGAGACACACTCATGGAGCACCACCAAGGCCACCGCCGACGCGGTTTATGCCTTGCTGTTTCGGGGCGACGACATGCTCGAAATTCGTGGCGAAGCGCTTCGTGATGATGCGGTTCAAAGCGATGGGAGCAGCGATCTCGTCCAAGTCAGCGTGGGCAACGTTCGTGTCTCAACGGCCAATGCCGAAGCCGGCTCAGGTGCCTTCGAAAAACGCTGGTCAAGCGATCAGATTCAGCCGGCGATGGGAACGGTGACCGTTTCCAAGACCAGTCCTGGTTTGGCGTGGGGAGGATTGCACTGGAAGTATTTTGTTGGCCTGGACGATGTGCGCTCGCACGCCGACACGCCGCTGACGATTCAAAAACGACTGTTCGTTGTCCGGCAGACGGACTCTGGTGAGGTGCTTCGTCCGATTGATCTGCAGACTTCCGATCAAGCGATTCACGTTGGTGACGTGATCGTTTCGAGACTGACGATTGAAGCGTCCCGCGCGATGGAGTTTGTTCACTTGCGAGATTATCGCGGTAGTGGCACCGAGCCGATCAACGTTTTGTCTGGCTATTCCATCGAGGGCGGTTTGGCGATTTACCGCAGCACACGTGACGCGGCGGAGCACTTCTTCATCGATCGTTTGCCGGAGGGGACGCATGTGATTGAGTCGCGTAGCCGTGTTCAGCTACGCGGTCGATACCAAACCGGATTCGCCAAGATTGAATCGATGTATGCGCCTCAGTACGACGCGCACAGCGAAAGTCACGAATTGCTCGTTTCGCCATAAGACTCTAACTTTGTGGGTTAGCTGCAACCAAAAGACGCGTTGGAAAAACGTGTGCTTATTCCCCAATGGAGTCGGCGACCATGCCAGACAGTCTGTATCTGGCCACCAATGAAAATGCGACCGGCAAACGCATGATCGCATTGGGCATGATGGAAACAATCACGCGTTGTTTTGCTCGTGTCGCTTTCTTCCGGCCGATTGTGCGAACGTCCGCAGCCGAAGATGCCAGCATCGCGCTCATGCGATCGCGATACGAGTTGGTTGATCGAGACGACGCCATGGTCGGCATCAATCGCGTCGAGGCCCGCGAATTGCTCGCCGCGGACCGCTACGACGAGTTGCTGCAACGCATTCAGCAACGATTCAAATTGCTTCAGGAAAATGCCGACTTCACTGTGGTGGAAGGCACGAGCTTTCAAGGTTTGGCGTCGGAAATCGAGTTCGAACTCAATGCGGACTTAGCCATGAATTTGGGCTGTCCGATCTTGGCGGTGTATTCCGCCGCTGAGAAAACGCTCAACGAATGCTTGCAATCGATCCGGATCGGAAACGACGGCTTGCGCGATCATGGTGGCGAGATCTTTGCCACGATTGTCAATCAGGTCACGCCGTCGTCGAGAGATGAGTTATTGCAGGCGCAAGCGGAGGGACGGATCGATCCTCAGGCACCAGTCTATTTCATTCCCGAACAGCCGTTGCTTCGGCAGCCGACGCTTCGCGAAATTCAGGTTGGCGCTGACGCGCAGATGTGGGCCGGTGATGAAGCTGCGTTGGACCGCGAAACGACCGTGCTCAAGGTAGCCGCCATGCAGCTACCCGATTTTCTGGAACGCTTGGTCGACGGAAGCTTGGTGATCACGCCCGGCGACCGAGGCGACATTCTGGTCGGATGCGTGCTGGCCAGTTTGAACGCCGGTGCCAAATCGCCCGCCGGTGTGTTGCTGACCGGCGGCATGGTCCCTCCGCCATCGATTCAAAAACTGGTTCGCGATCATGCCGGCTTGCCAATCTTGACGACAAATGACGACACCTTCACCGCCGCCAAACGAGCGTCGAAGGTGCGGGCTGAAATTAGCGGTCGCAGCCCAAAGAAAATCGAATCGGCCTTGGGGCTATTTGAGCAACATGTTCAGCTCGATGTATTGACCGAGCGTTTGCGTGCACCAGCATCAAAGCGAATCACGCCACTGTTGTTTGAGTACTCGCTGATCAGACGGGCTCGTCAGCATCGCGCGAAGATCGTGTTGCCCGAAGGTTCGGAGCCTCGGATTCTGCAGGCCGTCGACGTGATACGACGTCGCGGCATCGCCGATGTGATTTTGCTGGGCAATCATGACGCCATTGCCGCGGCGGCCAATCAGGTCGGTGTGCGTTTGCAAAATGAAGAAACTGAATCGGACCTACAGATCATTGATCCGGCGGACTCGCCGCTTCGGGAATCGTTTGCCGAAATCTATGAAGATCTGCGAAAGCACAAAGGCATGACGCGCGATGCGGCACGCGACCGCATGAACGACGTCAGCTATTTTGGCACCATGATGGTTCACCAGGGTCTGGCTGGTGGCATGGTCAGCGGCGCTGTGCACACGACCGCCGAGACGGTTCGCCCGGCATTCGAGTTCATCAAAACGCCACCCGGTGTTTCAACGGTCAGCAGCGTGTTTCTGATGTGTTTGAAATCGAGCGTGCTGGTGTACGGCGATTGCGCGGTGATTCCCAATCCGACCGCCGAACAACTCGCCGAGATCGCTTGCGGAAGTGCTGAAACGGCACGCCAGTTCGGCATCGAACCTCGCGTCGCGATGTTGTCGTATTCGACCGGTGGCAGTGGGCGTGGTGAAGATGTGGATCGGGTTCGTGAGGCCACTTCGCTGGTTCGAAAGCGATGCCCTGATTTGATGGTGGAAGGCCCAATGCAGTACGACGCCGCGGTTGACCCTCGCGTCGCGGCGACAAAGCTTCCCGACAGCGAGGTGGCCGGTCGCGCCACCGTGTTGGTGTTTCCCGATTTGAACACCGGCAACAACACTTACAAAGCCGTCCAACGCAGCGCCGGTGCCCTTGCGATCGGACCGATTCTGCAAGGGTTGCAAAAGCCGGTGAACGATCTCTCGCGAGGTTGCACCGTATCCGACATCATCAACACCGTGGCCATTACAGCGATTCAAGCCAACGCCCACAGCGAAAGCTCAAATGACGATGAGCATTCGATGATCGATCGTCAAACCACCGGTGAGGCATCGTCGACGAAAGCCATCGTATGAAGGTGTTGGTCCTCAATGTGGGAAGCACCACGCTCAAGGTGAGTGTGATGGATTCCGATACCGGTGAGTCCATCCACGATGAGTTGATCGACCGCATCGGTCAATCCGGAGGTGATGCCACCGATCACGCCTCCGCGATGCAGGATGTCTGGCAACGATGCCAAGTTTTCAGTGTCGACGCGATTGGTCACCGCGTGGTTCAAGGTGCATCGGTGTTCCCGGCTGCAACACTTGTCAGTGATGAGACGCTGGCAGAATTAAAACAACTCGATGCGCTTGCGCCGCTCCACAATCCACCAGCCCGTGGCGTGATCGAGTGGATTCATCAGCGCGCTCGGTTGCCGCAAGTGATGGTGTTTGACACCTCGTTTTTTGCCAGCCTGCCAAGGTTCGCGACGCAGTACGCCATCCCCAATCACTTCTATGTTGAACACGGTCTTCGTCGTTACGGTGCGCATGGGACGTCGCACCAGTATGTCACGGGCGTGGCTCGAAATTGGTTGATGCAGCGTGACTTGCCCTCGCGACGAGTCATTTCGTTGCATCTTGGTGGTGGCGCGAGCATCACTGCGTCGCTCGAGGGTGCGGCCGTTGACACGTCGATGGGTTTGACGCCTTTGGAAGGCCTCGTGATGGCCACGCGCAGCGGTGATGTTGATCCATCGATTGTCTTGGCATTAATGACGCAGCATGGTCTGTCGGCAGACGACGTCAGCACGATGCTCAACCGAGAATCGGGGTTGAAGGGTCTGTGTGGTGATTCGGACATGCGAACCATCCTGGAGAGACGACGGCATGGCGACGCCGATGCATCGCGGGCGATCGAGATTTACGTGCACCGAATTCGAAAAGCGATCGGTGCTTATGTCGCGGTGCTAGGCGGCCTCGACGCACTGATCTTCACCGCGGGCGTCGGCGAGAAATCCGCAGAAATCCGAGCGTTGGTGCTCGATCGACTCGATTGTTTCGGGCTCAGCATCGATCAGGACACCAATCAATCTCCAGCAGTTGACGAGGTTTTCGACATCAGCGAGTACGACGCGGCCGCCAAGACGTTAATCGTTGCAACCAACGAATCGTTAGCGATCGCCCAACAAACCCACGTTTGTCTGATGCCTCGGGTTCCTTGATGGCATGCAGCCCCGTCTGTGGGAGGGAAGCGCCGAATTCATGCGACAGCCAGTGTTTCCGCGTATTATATAGCCAATCAGCATCTTTTCTCCGCCTGCTGCTTTTCTCTTTTCATGTCTAGTGTCACCGATCCGCTGCTTCCGTCTGATTCGCAGTCTTCGTCCTTGCTGCCCTCGTCAGAAAAAGCCGCGCGCCCAATCGACGATGCGGCAAAGAATGCCGCAACTCGGCGAGAGACGGTGAAGTCAAAAGCTTCACCGGATCGGTCCGCTGCCAAGTCAAAAGTTCCGTCGCAAAATTCGACGACTGAAGGTAACGCGAAGGCAGCCGGCAAAACCCAGTCAACACTCGTTCCTGACTTGGACCGCTTGGCTGCGGCCGCCAACATGGGCGATGAAGACGAGCCCGATGATGATGCTCCGCGACGACGATTTTTGCTCTTCCAGGCGACACCGGCGTGGCTGATAAGCACGTTGATTCATGTAGGCATCATCTTGGTCTTGGGGCTCGTGACGCTCGCCGACCCGATCAAAATCGTCAACGTGCTATCGGCCAGTTCGGGAGCCGATGACGGACCGGAGATCGAAGAGTTCACGATTGAGGAAATCGATCCCGGTGAAATGGCCGAGATGGAAGAGTTCACCGAGCCCGTCGAGATGACCGAGCTGGTTGAAATGGTCGAGCCGGTATCGGTCGAGGTGCCGATGGAGATGGCGGCTATTCCAATGGAGATGGCGGATTTGGCTGCAGAGATGGCTCCGTCGGCTCCCACACTGCAAACATTGGCATCCGTCCAGATGTCAGCGCTAGATAGTCGCAGCAGCGATATGAAAAAGCGAATGTTGCGCGAGTACGGCGGCAACGCGGCCAGCGAAGCGGCCGTGACCGAAGCACTCAAATGGTTTGCTTTGCATCAAATGCCCAATGGCGGTTGGACATTCAATCACAGTCTGGTTTGCAAAGGTGCCTGCGATTTCCCCGGCGACCCGAAGCGAGCCGAACTCTACAACGGCGCAACGGCGTTGGCGTTATTGCCGTTTTTAGGTGCAGGACAAACGCATTACAACGGCGAGTACAAAGAGACCGTTCGGCGAGGCTTGTTATTCCTGGTGCAAAACGGCAAACCGGGACGCGAAAATGGTTTGCCCGTCCTCGACCTCAGCGAGAAACGTAACCGGGGCAATCTGTATTCGCACGGGCTGGCCGCCATTGTGCTTTGTGAAGCTTATGCGATGACCGAAGATCCGGCACTCGCCGGCCCGGCTCAACAAGCGGTCAATTTCATCATTGCTGCCCAGTGCAGCGATGGCGGTTGGCGTTACACGCCGCGGCAGGCCAACGGAGGTGACACGTCCGTGGTTGGCTGGCAGCTGATGGCGCTCAAAAGCGGTTACATGGGTCACCTGATTGTGCCTCAGCAAACGATCGTCGGTTCCACGCTGTTCCTAAACAAAGTCCAATCCAACGGTGGTGCGTGGTATGGCTATGACAAACCGTCGACGTCAATGCGATCTGCCTGCACGGCGGTTGGTTTGCTGTGTCGGATGTATACGGGATGGGAAAAAACGCATCCCGGATTGATGAAGGGTGTCGATTCCATCGCCAAGAAAGGCGTGCTGAAAAACGACATGTACTACAACTACTATGCGGCGCAGGTGTTGCGTCAGCACGGTGGGCCCAAATGGGACAAGTTCAATGCCGAGCTCCGTGATTGGCTCGTTGAAACGCAAGCTCAACGTGGTGGTGCCAAAGGCAGTTGGAACCTCAAGAGCAGCCATTTGAAAGACGCGGGTCGACTTGGCATCACGTCGTTCGCCACGATGATTCTGGAGGTCTACTATCGGCACATGCCGCTGTATTCTGAACAGGCCGAAGAAGACGAATTCCCACTCTAATGAGACCCCTTTCGATGCACGACGTTTCGAAGCCAACCCAAAACCTGTCGCGGCGTGGTTACCTTCAGGCCTCCGCCTGTGTCGCAGCTGGCTCCGTTCTGTCGGCGACGGCTGATGCGGATGATTCGTTGGCGTCCCCGACAGAGCTGGCATCAAAATCAGCGATCGCTGGCGGACGATTGCAGCAATCGGTTTGCAAGTGGTGCTTCCCCAAAATTCCGCTTGATCAGTTTGCCGCCGATGTAGCAGCAATGGGACTCGTTGGAATCGATCTGCTTGACCCCGACGATTTTGACGTGATCAAAAAGCACGGGTTGGTCTGCACAATGGTGCAATCGCATCCCCTGTCCAAAGGGCTTTGCGATCCGCAATTCCATGACATGTGCCTGGAAAGTTTGAACACGGCCATTGAAGCGACCGCTGCGGAAGGTTGGCGCAACGTCATTTGCTTCAGCGGCAATGCGAGAGGCATTGATCGCGAGACAGGCATGAAGCATTGCGTCGACGCACTGAAGAAAATCACACCGGTCGCAGAAAAGGCCGGCGTGACACTGCAGATGGAATTACTCAACAGCAAAGTCAATCACGCAGATTACATGTGTGACAACAGCACCTGGGGTGTGGAATTGGTCAAGCGTGTTGGCAGCGATCACTTCAAATTGCTGTATGACATATATCACATGCAGATCATGGAAGGTGACATCATCCGCACGATCGAAACGAACCATGCGTACTACGGACACTATCACACGGCAGGGAATCCGGGTCGACACGAGCTAGACGATCGACAGGAATTGCTTTATCCACCCATTGCTCGTGCCATTGCCGATACCGGGTTTGATGGATTCCTGGCTCATGAGTTCAAACCGACCGGTGACCCCATGGCTGGATTGCATGACGCAGCAACGCAGTGTCTGGTGTGACGCCATACGATGATGCCGCCAGCGCGGCACCACTCGATTTCTTAGTCATTGCGCCACATCCCGATGATGCTGAACTTGGCATGGGCGGAACGATCGTTCGCATGCTGCAGCGTGGGATGCGCGTCGGTGTGCTGGATCTCACGTCCGGCGAACCCACACCACACGGCACGCCCGAGATCCGAGCTCGCGAGACGAAAGCTGCTACGGAAATCCTGGGGCTGACTTGGCGAGGTAATGCGGGTCTAACCAATCGAGCCCTCGAACCCACATTGGAAGCTCGAGAACATCTCGCGTCCTACATTCGCTGCTTGAAGCCGCGTTGGTTGTTCGCGCCGTATTGGCATGACGCTCATCCCGATCACGTCGCGGCCACCCAGCTTGTTGAAGCCGCTCGATTTCACGCAAAGCTATCCAAAACGAACATGCCCGGCGATCGGCATCATCCCGAGCGGATCTATTACTACTTTTGCATCCATCTCCGATTGGCCATTCAACCTGCTTGGATTGTCGACATTTCCGAGCAATGGCCCACAAAGCTGGCAGCGTTGTCAGCTTACGAAAGTCAATTGATCACGGGTCGTCCAACCGAACCGGCACCGCTGTTGCAACAATTTCAAAGCGAAGCCGCCTATTGGGGGAAATTGATCCAACGCAAATACGGCGAACCGTTTGCAACCCGCGAGCCACTCGCTCTGGACGATCTCTCACGTTTGATTTAATCAAGCGGGACGAAGCGTCAACAGCGACAACTCCGGTCGGCATCGCCATCGCAGCAAGTGCACACCGCCAAGTCCGCGCGTCACATGCAGCGTCGTTGGCTTGCGAAAAAAGTCGCCCGAGGCCCATCGGCTGCCATGCCAACTCGGACTTAGGATCGGACCGGCCAGTGGCAAACGGCCTTGGCCGCCGTGCGTATGACCTGCCAGCATCAATTGCACGTCATGTTGCCTGCACCAATCGTACTGATCCGGGCTGTGCGATAGACACAACCGAAACGTGCCAGGGGACTGGCTCATGGCAGAGTCGGTTGGCCGATCAAACCAGGGCGACTCGTTGCCAATCAGTGACACGCTTGTGTTGCGGATCGACATTGGAATCACTTTGCCGCCCAGATCGGTCCAGCCGGCATTCGTCATTGCGTTTCGAATCATCGCCGGATCCGACACACGCGTGTCGTGATTTCCGAGAATAAAGACCTTGGCATCAAGTGCGTCGGCGTGCCCAAAGGTTGACTCGCACCACGAAACACCAATCGGTTTATCCACGATGTCACCGGTCAGCACCATCATGTCGGGCCGCCACGCGTTTGCTTCTTCAACAGCCAACTGGGCAAAACTAGGATGGACGTGTCCGGTAAAGTGAATGTCCGAAAGGTGAGCGATCCGGTAGCCGCTTAGTTCCATCGGCAATCCATGCACGGGCAGATCGATTTCTTCAACGGATAGCTCGAACATTTGGTTGCCTGGAATGCGCGCGGCCCATTGGCACTTGCGTGTCAAAGGCAAAGGCGTCGGCAACGTGTGCTGTGCATCAACGACTCGGCAGCGCCGAGGTGCTTCGACATGCTGCACACGCAAAAGCGGCCGCCATAACAACCACAGGCATCCTAAGACACCGCCGCAACCAATGCAGATCCATCCATAGATCCAAATCCAACTTGGAATCTGAGATGTGGCAAGAAAGGTATCGGTTTGAGACGCATCCAGCCGCGTCCACAACGCCCAACTTGCCAGCAAGGGCGTGAGCATTGTTTCGGCAAGGATGATTTTCTCGATGCGTTTGAGACGCGGGCGATCAATCCCAAGCGCATTGAGTCGATTGTAAATCGCCAGTCGCGTTCCAAAGTGACCGATGATGGCAATCGCAAGCCAAGCGATCATGAATCATCCGTGCTCAGTCGCTTGGGAACCATTTCATCAACGAAATCGATCAACTCTCGCTTCAGTGGATCGGCCCACGATTTGACATCACAGTCCAACACGATCACCGCTGCTGTGGGCATTTGGCAAAACTCACCTGACAAACGGGATGCCGCCTCGCTAATCCCTGGATTGTGTCCCAACACGAGCAGCGTTGGAGTCGTCGCTGCATTAGTGTCAGACGCCCACGCTGCAATCGTTTCAAGGATCTGACCCGACGAAGCTAGGTAGAGATTCTCTTCGATGTCGACATCGACCGGCCGAGCCCAGGCATGGTTCATCAGATTGGCCGTTTGCTGGGTTCGCATCGCTGAGGAGCACAACATTCGATTGGGCTTGTAGTCCATCGCGGCCAGCCAATTCGCCATCTTCCCCGCGGCATTCCGACCACGACGATTCAGTTCACGATCATGGTCGGTGTGGCTTGGGTTTGACCAATCGCTCTTGGCGTGACGCATCAAAATCAATCGAAGGGGCAAGACATCATTCCTCGGTCATCAAGCTTTTGGCATCGCATCGATCGAAACACAAACTCCGAACGCTGGCGTCACGCCGGCTGATTTCATCTTCTCGCAGCGTTGCTGTGCGAGAGTCAGAAATGGACTGTCCGCAAATCGAATGCTGCCACAACATAGCATGCAGCTGGTAATCGCTAAGACAGTCATTCCAATCAGACTCATTTCGATAGCAGGTGAATATTCGGTGAAATCGCTTCAAACAATTCAACCCAATCAAAGACAGCCTGTCTAACGTCTTCGATGACCATGACAGCGGAGCTTTTTCGTCATCGTCGCCGATTTATGACGTAGCGTTTGTAATGCGTGGCAAGACCGTTTTGGTTCGTGCCGTCTTTTCGAAGCTTTTCTTTTCCGCATAGCTAGGAACGTTCGATGAGTCACATCAGCTCGGCGATCCGTCCCGTCCTTCAAGCTCAGCAAGACGCAACTCGCACAAAGATCGACATCGCCCTGCTTGGGCAATCACTCGATTCTCAGCGCGAAATTGGCGATGCTGTGAATCAATTGATCCAAGATGTTGCCGATCTGCAGAAGCAGTTGCGTGGCGGCCACATCGACGTTCGCGTGTGACGATTGAGACGTGTGACGATTGAGACAAGTAAGCTCGTTGACGGTTCCTCCGCCGGGTGATCGGACGCCGATCGATCGCTAGACTCGGCGACATGCCCGCGTCACAACTTTCGCAACCACTCACAGAACTGCCTCAGATCGGAGCCCAGCGGGGATCCCGGTTTGCGTCGCTTGGCCTGCGCACCATCCGCGATGTGCTGTTCTTTTTTCCGCGCGACTTTGAGTTTCCGCCGCCTCAAGTACGCATCGACGAGCTTGTTGATGGTCAAACGGCGAGCATCCTCGGTACGATCTCCGATGCCGAGCTCGTCAGCCGACGTCCTGGCCGCAGCGTGTTTGGTGCGTTGGTTGAGAATGAATCCGGCGCGATCCGAATTCTCTTTTTCAACCAACCCTTTCGTGCGGAGCAGTTGAAACGCGGAACGATCGTTCGGATCAGCGGAAGCGTCAAACTGAACGGATTGCGTTTTGAAATGACGCACCCAAAGGTCCAAATCGAACAAGATCATCCGCAGGCGAGCGACGATGCGGACGACCAGCCGACGGCAGGATCGCGGATCGCGCCGATCTATCCGCTGACGGAGGGCGTGAAGCAATTCGAGCTGCAAAGATTGACCGCCGATGTGACCCGGCTGTACGCGAAAGAACTCGATGAGGTCATGCCCGTCACGCTACGCACGGACGCAATGACGTGTTTGATGCAAGCGGAGGTGTTTGACGAATTGGATGCGTCCGAGTTGCCCTCCCAATTGCCTACCATCGATACCGCATTGTCGATGCTGCATGATCCGCAAACCAATTCGCATGTGCAGCTGGGACGAATACGGTTTGTCTTTCAAGAATTACTGGCGATGCAGTTGGCATTAGCAATGCGACGCCGCAGCTTGACGACGGCACTAAGAGCCCCGCCGCTCGAATGCTCAGCACTGATCCGCCAACGAATTGTGCGGCGATTCCCATTTGCATTGACGTCAGATCAAGAACGCGTGATCGATGCCATTGCTGGCGACATGCGGCGTCAATTTCCGATGAATCGATTGTTGCAGGGCGATGTCGGCAGCGGCAAAACGGTGGTCGCCGCCTTCGCGATGCTGCTTGCCGTCGCGAACGGTTATCAAGCAACCATGATGGCACCCACTGAGGTGCTAGCGCGTCAGCATTTTCAAACCTTATCTGATTTGCTGCAGGACTCACGCGTGCGAGTCGGGCTGCTTTGTGGCTCACTTACCACAGCAGAACGACGCGAAACGTTGCAACGATCCGCAGATGGCGAGTTGGACCTGATCGTCGGAACGCAAGCCTTGCTGTTTGACGTCGCGTTCAAACGTCTTGGTGTGTGCGTCATTGACGAACAACACAAGTTTGGGGTCAACCAAAGAATCAGTTTGCGACAGGGTGGAATTGATCCGCACTATTTGGTGATGTCCGCCACACCGATCCCACGCAGTATTGCGATGACCCAGTTTGGTGACGTCGACATGAGTGTGTTGCGTGACAAGCCAGCGGGTCGTGGTACCGTTCACACTTACTTGGCCGATGAGGCGTGGCGTGCAAGGTGGTGGTCATTCGTTCGGGAACGCTTGGAAGAGGGACGACAGGCGTTTGTGGTCGCGCCACGCGTGGGTGACAAAGACGAATCCGCCGACGACGAAGACATTTCATCCGTCAAACACACATTCGAATCACTCTCCAACGGTGAACTTGCCAAGTACCAAGTCGGGTTGCTGCACGGTCGCATGCACGCGGATGAAAAACATAACGTGATGTCCCAGTTCGCCGAGGGCGAAATCGATGTGCTCGTGACCACCACGGTGATCGAAGTTGGCATTGACGTGCCCAACGCTACCGTCATGACTATTTTGGGAGCCAATCGTTTCGGGCTGGCTCAACTTCATCAGCTTCGTGGCCGCGTGAGTCGCGGTTCGCATGCGGGTCACGTTGCCGTGTTCATTGATGGTGATGCATCACCAAAGCAGGACGAACGTCTGCGAACGTTTGAATCGACTCACGATGGATTTGAGTTGGCCGAAGCTGATTTCAAACTACGTGGACCCGGTGAACTTCTGGGGCAGCGTCAAAGCGGATTGCCTCGTTTGCGCATCGCCGATTTGCAAAACGATGTCCGTGTGTTGGAGATCGCTCGTGAAGTGGCTCAAACGTTGATCGACGAAGACCCGGAAATAAGTGATCCATCACTTGCGTTATTGCGCCGACAGGTTCTCAGTCGATATGGGAAACGACTTGAACTGAGCGATGGCGCCTAGAAAACGACTGGCACGCGAGCGACAACGGTCTGCGCAGTGACAACGACTGGCCATGGACAATGCTCTAACCCAACAGCGTCTTGAGCATCGGAAACTTGCTGAGAATCTGGTCCATGATTTCATCGCCAACGTTTTCCTTGAGGAAGTTGACGATCAGGGTGACGAACGGCCCAAGTTTGCTCGAATCGATCCCCATCGACGTCAGTGCCGAACCCAACTCGAGGCCGCCGCCGGCGCTGCCACCGAGGGCGCTGCTAGCCATGCCGGCCAACTTGCCCAACATGCCACCTCCAGCGGCATCACCCGCTGGTGATTCACTCGCCTTGCTGATCAGTTGTTCGATACCTGGAACCGAATTTGAGATCTGACTGAATAGATCATCCCCTGCCTGATCCTTGAGCATCGCCATGGTCTTACCCACCCCGGACTGGGCGGTTTCATTATCAATGCCCAGCTGACTGGTAATCTGTTTGATCAATTCGTCCACGATGAAATCCTATGCAAGAAATACGAGAGGTAGCCATAACCACTCTCGAATATCCCATCGTCGTATTGGCCCAACAAGTCCCGACGATTGCCACAGCCTTTAACGCATAAAGCCATCGAGTAAGCGTTCGCCAGTCTTGCGCAATGAACCTCCTTCGAACTTAGAGGTCGTGCAGTTTTCGACTGAACCCACCCCGCAACGGAGGTCGTGCAATTTTGAAGTCGTCGTCGGAACGACGTTTATCGCAACCACCCCTCCCGAGCGCAGCTAATGGGAGGGGTCGAGCGAGGCCTTCAAGGCCGAAGCGAGGGGGAGGGTGAGTCGCACAATCCTTCCCCCAAAAACTCGCGGAAGGCTCGTTTCAGACCCCGCCCGCTCATTGCTGGCGAGTTGCCAGCATCACGACATCACAAGAATCGTCAGTCGCGGTAGCGACCTCCGCCACCGCCACTGCCGCTACCGCTTCGACTGCGGTTGCGTCCGCCACCTGAGCCACCGCGTCGTCGACGAGGTCGATCATCACTGTCGCCATCACCGCGCGAGGGACGTTCTTCCGTCTCGCTTGCGAAGGGATCGTCTTCGCCCAATTCTTCCAGGGCTTTACGACGGCTAAGTTTGACGCGGTCATGCTCATCGACATCGATGACCAAGACCTTCATCGCGTCGCCGACGGCAACAATGCTGTCCAGGTTGCTGATGTAGCCGCCACTCATTTCGCTGATGTGAACCAGACCATCGCGACCAGGCAGAATTTCGACAAAGGCACCAAACTCTTTGATGCTGCTCACGACACCATCATAGATCTTGCCGATCTGAACGGTGGCGGTGCAGGCTTCCACCTGACGCATCGCCTCCATCGCGGAATCCTTATTGCCACTGGCGACCAAAACCGTGCCGTCGTCATCCACCTCAATCACAGCGCCCGTCGTCTCTTGGATGCCACGAATGTTCTTACCACCCGGGCCGATAAGAGCACCGATTTTCTCGGGTGAAATCTTCGTTCGCATCAATCGAGGAGCCGTTGGTGAAATTTCACGTCGCGGACGCGGTATCGTCGTCAGCATCTTCTTAAGGATTTCGATTCTTGCTTCTTTGGATTGTTTCAACGTCGCACGAATGATCTCGTTGCTGATGCCGGTCACTTTCAGGTCGAGCTGGATCCCGGTGATGCCATTTTGAGTTCCGGCGATCTTGAAATCCATATCACCAAAATGATCTTCAGTTCCCAGAATGTCCGTTAGCAGGGTGAAATCATCACCATCTTGCACCAGACCCACCGAGATACCGGCAACCGGATTGGTAATGGGCACTCCCGATGCCATCAGTCCCAATGTCGCACCGCAAACCGACGCCATCGAAGATGACCCATTCGATTCAGTGATGTCGCTGATCACGCGGATCGTGTACGGGAAATCCTCTGCCGCGGGCAACACAGGTGCCACCGAACGTTCAGCCAGAGCACCGTGACCGATTTCACGACGACCGGGTCCGCGGATGGGACGACACTCACCGACGCTGAACGAGGGGAAGTTGTAGTCCAGCATGAACTTCTTGCTGTACTCTTCCTGCAAACCATCGACGCGCTGTTCGTCGCGACTGGTTCCAAGTGCGATCGTGATCAACGCCTGCGTTTCACCACGCTGGAAGACGGCCGAACCGTGCACGCAAGGTAGCACATCCGTCTCGCAGTGAATCGAACGCAGCGATTGACTGTCACGTCCGTCTGGACGCGTCCCCGCCATGATCAAATCACGAACGACCTTCTCTTCGAGGTCGTGCCAGACCGATTTGAATCGATTGACATCGATTGCGTCGTCGGCATCCGGGTTGGGAATCACTTCCGCCATCGCTTTATCGCGAAGCACGCTGACCGCCTCGGCACGATTCTGCTTGCCATCGAGTTGTTGAGCGACCTTGAACTCGTCGTAGTACGTGTCACTCAAACGTTGCAGCAATCCATCGTCTTCCGGCGGCGTGTAAGGTGTCTTTTCCGGACTGACCTTGGCGTAGAGCTCCTGTTGCAGCTCGATGACTTCACGAATCACGTCGTGCGAAAATTGGATTGCTTCCATCATCTCATCTTCGGGCATCTCGTTGGCGAAGCCCTCGATCATGGCGACCATGTCCTGGCTGCCACTGACAATCATGTCCAACTCGGATTCTTCGAGTTGCTCAAATGTGGGGAAGGCAACCAATTCACCATCCACTTTTCCAACACGAACGCTGGCGAGCGGTCCTTGAAACGGCAGTGAACTGATGTGAAGTGCGGCTGCGGCTCCATTCATCGCCAGCACGTCACCGTCGTTCTGTTGATCGCTGGCAATAACAAATGCTTGCACCTGGACTTCATCCTTGTAGCCCTCTGGCCACAACGGACGGATTGGTCGGTCCATCAAACGGGCCGAGAGCGTTTCCTTGGTGCTGGGGCGTCCTTCTCGCTTGAGGAAGCCACCGGGGAACTTACCGGCAGCGGCGAGCCGCTCGCGGTAGTCACACATCAACGGGAAGAAATCAATTCCCGGTCGTGGCGTTCCGCTGGCTGCGGCACACAGGACCACGGTTTCGCCGTACTGAATCAGCACCGCACCGGCGGCTTGCTTGGCAATGTGACCGGTCTCAAACGACATGACCTGGCCACCAATTTTTCGCTCCACGCGAACTTTCTGAACACTCACTTCAACCTCTTTTCTCGACAAACGTCGAACCTACAAATGTGAAAATCAAACACTGACAACATCCCACCGATCGATAGCGTTGCGTTGGCGTTCAGGTGGGCAAAAAACCAACGCGTTTTGAGGGTCCTGAAGACACCATTGACCAATGTCGCAGATGCCTTAGCCCCAGAATTTCCCCGCGTCAAAGATGGCGAAGCCTCCAACCGGTGCGGGCCCAATTTGGCCAATGTCAACCGGTGGCGATTCAGCGATCGCAGGTACGCAGAGCAAATAGAAATGGAATCGTCCTTCGTCCGGCTGACGTCCGATTCCTCGACCACCGCCGAGGATTTGCGAACCCGGCGGCGTGAAAACTATTTTCGAATGCCCAATTTGCCAATGATGTCCAGGTACCGCTGAGGGTCCTGGCCACGGACATAATCGAGCAATCGGCGGCGACGACTCACCAAACCCAAAAGTCCTCTCCGCGAAGCGAAGTCTTTTCGGTGCGTCCGCATGTGCTCAGTCAGCCCGTTGATTCGCTCGGTTAAAACCGCGATTTGGACTTCCGGCGACCCCGTGTCGCCGTCGGACTTGGCGTGTTCGCCAATCACCTCGCTTTTGCGTTCTTTCGATATCGTCATGCCGACTTCAATCTCTCATGGGGAAACATTTTCCCCGCAGCTAGTAAAAATGGAATTACTACGTTTTGCCGTAGTCTAGCGATCCCCAAAAGCGACGCAACGTCAAATTGGGCGACCCAGGAATCACCAAATCGGAATCGCCTGCACATCAATCGTCGATCACCTCGAAGTCGTCCTCGGATTGATTTCGCACCGAATTGATCCGCCGTGATATGGGCGTGATGGTGAAAAAATCCTCAGGAAACAATGTTCCCGAGTTAGCCGAGAGATCCGCGATATCAGCCGATTGCATGAGCCAAGCGTCCACGCCCGCCGAAGTCAGCACGACGGGCATGCGATCATGAATCGAACTGAGTTGTTCCGTTGCAACCGTCGTCAGGATCGTCGCGGAATGCAGTGGCGATGACACATCCTTGCCAAGCT
>JBCCJB010000008.1:0-25161 GCA_039028015.1 Planctomycetota bacterium | reverse complement strand
GTTTTTGTCGCTCGTTTACATCGCCGCCGAGACAACAGTCGGAATCGACACAGATCGCGAACTTGAAACATCCGATGGCGGCGTGCTTCGCAATCCGCTTCCAACGCTGCAGGCTCTGTGCACAATCGCCCATCGATCCATGGTGCAGCCCCGACGCAATCTGCGTGTCAACAGTGGTCGCATCATCCCTGGTGTGCAAGTCGGCGACATGATCGCTAGTCACAATGCTCAAACGTGCGACACGATCGTTCAAGAAATCGTGATCACAACGCCGGTGATGGAATCTGACTCACCGCCGCCGATGCAAATGATGCTGAACGCATCAACGCATTCGGTCGACGTCGTCTCGTTGATGGGCCGTGTCCCAACGCCACAAGCGGAGACATGGCGATGATGATGCCAGGTTTCCCCATCGATGTGGTCGTAACTTCATCGGCCAAAGCGCGCGAGCGCGATGGCATCGCGACAGGTGAGGACAAATATTACTTTTTCGAAGCCGTCGCGATCGACTATCAGCCAGTCGTCGCGGCCAGCGATGATTTTCAAGGTGGCAAGGTCCTCAGCCAAGGCCAGGACGACATCCAAACGGTCAAAGGCCGCAATCGCTTCTTCGAACCGTTGCCCGTCGATGCAGAACTCACCGTGGTGATCGGAGCCGACGGAATTGCAACGATACTGGTGTGGTTGTGCGATGCCTGACAAAACGATTTGCGGGTGTTGCGGTTGTCGGCTGTATGAGGTCGAGCGTTGGCAAAACGCTATTCGGGGGTTCAGGGATTTAGACGGCAACGAACAGGTTTCAGAGCTGCACGATCCAGGAACGATCTACATCGCCAAACGGTCGTTCTCAATTCCGAACGACTCAATCGCGATCGAAGCTGAGATTCTTCCAAGCCCAGAAATTCCGGACTTCACGACAACACCCACTTTAGACTTGTTTCTCGGCGTATCACTTGTCGAGTCAAGTGATCCGGACGCAACCAATGAAGTGATTTCGGGCGGCTTGCGAGGTCGTTTATCCGGCCCAGTCGATATCGGCGATAACACGTTGCGATGGGATTTCGAAATATCGACCGTGACCACGGCTGGATCGTCGCTCGTCGCAACGCAGCTGGATAACGCGGCTCGCTACACACAAAAAACCAACCAGTCGATCACAGACGATCAGGACGAAGGCTGGCGATCCGGTGTCCATTTTTGCATCGAACGCGTTTTCACTGATGCCGACTTCATGGGCGACGCTCTGCAGGTCACTGAAGATCCGCCTGAATATCTCGTTGTGGCTCCGGACGTCAACGCTGAAGATCGAATCTATTCGTTGCCCACATCTAGCCAGGTCGACGTGATTCGCGAGTTAGATGGCGCCGAGCAGGCTGCTGTCGGCATCACAGCCAGCTACATCCGCGTCACGCGATCCGCGATCACAGAAATTTCCGATATCACGTTGTTGCCAACCAGAACGGAGGCCGTGCTTCGCGGTGGCCTTAATCAATCCGAACAGGCATCGGCTGGTTCATTGCGTGTCATCCTAGAAGCAGACGACATTCCGACGGGCAAACTGGTCGGGATGCGATTCGGTTCGACACCTGCTCACACAACGTTTCGATGCAACGTTGATGTGCTCGAAACGGTTCGCGTGCCGGCAAAGCGGTGCGAGCCCTGTGATCGAGAGTTTGGTTGCACTGCTAAGCTTCAGGCAACCGATCCATCGCATGACATCCTAGCATTGGTACAGGAGTTTTTTACGAGATACGACGCAGCAGAAAACAACCCTAACAATAGCTATGGGACTGTCAACGAGCTTTCGTTAAATCAAAACAACTACTCGCAGAATCCAGGACCGTGTTTCGCGACGGTCAGCTGGAGTCCTCGTGGAAGGTATACCGTTGAGGTCACTTCAGTTTCGGGCTCCGGCTCGATTTTAGTAGACGTCGAAGGCAATCTCAGTCGGACATTATCAGGAGCTACGGTCGATTCACCTGGCGTCAGCACGCAAGACAATTTCACGATCGCGCTCCGAAGCTTCGGTTCATTTCTTTGGGGAACAATCACGCTTCTGGGTAGCGGAATTTATTCATATCAGGATGGCAATGGAAACCAGATATGAAAGCGAGCCGATCTGATCGCATCAAGCATTTTCGAGAATCGATGCAGATTTGCTCGGCCAACCGATGCGGATGCTTCGGGTATCGCAACGGTCGTGGCCCGGGATGTGTGTTGCTGGCGACGTGTCCTTGTTTGATCGACTCACATCTCGTTTCAGGCGGCGGGTGCTTGCATCCATCACAACCAATGTTCTCGGAGCTCAAAATCGCTGGTCAAGTAACGAAGTCCGTCGGAATTAATTCCGGCAACGCGACGGCGTAAGCCACAGCACGTTGAGCAAGTGCGCAAGCGAGCCGTCAAGCACGCTACCACGGCTAACCCGAGTCACTTTCACGTCGATCCGAGCACACCAAAAAACGGGTCCTCCCGGGGGGTGGGGTAGGCCGTTTGCGGTTAATATTATCGACGGCCATTCTCTGGCACTTTGGAAAAATCGTAGCCACCACCACCGGTGACTACTGACATCGCGCAGTATTCCGGCGGATCACAGCAGACATCTGATGGTCCTGAGTTTATGAAAACGCTAAAACATTGGCATAAGTCAATGAAATAGCCGTTTCCTCTGAACGTGTTTGCACAAGCATTCGACTTTTAATCGAATGGTCCTGGGTTCGAGTCCCAGCACTCTCACTTCGCTTACGCAAGTATCCGGCCCGTCGAGCCGATTTCTTGTTCGGCCAAACGCTGCGGCGGTCCGGCGGCAACAACCTCACCGCCCGCTTCAGCCGCCCCTGGTCCAATCTCGATCACGTGATCGGCCGCCCGCATCATCATGGGGTGATGTTCCACGACGATGAGCGAATGGCCGTCCGCGATCAAAGCGTCAAAACATCCGATCAGATGTTCGATGTCGGAAAAGTGGAGGCCCGTCGTTGGTTCATCCATCAGGAACAGTGTTTTCCGCCTGGCCGATGACGCCAGGAAGGCGGCCAACTTCAATCGCTGTGCTTCGCCTGATGAAAGCGTTGTTGCGGGTTGTCCGAGAGCCACATAATCCAGACCCACATCGATCAAGCGTTTGAGTTTGGCTTGGACCTGAACGCTGTCTCGGAAAAACGAATAGGCGTCGCGGAGCGTCATCTCCAAAACGTCCGCAATCGTTAAGTCACGGTACCGCACCTCGAGGACATCATCGCGATAACGCCGCCCACGACACTCGGGACACGTCATGGAGACATCCGCCAAAAACTGCATGTCGACGGTTTGAACGCCCGCGCCTTCGCACGCATCACACTGACCCGACGCCGAATTGAAACTGAAATGACCCGGTTTGAAATTTCGAATGCGAGCGTCAACGGTTTCGGCAAACAACTTGCGAATGGGATCGAACGCTTTGGCGAACGTGATCGGGCAGCTTCGTGGACTACGGCTGATGGGACTTTGATCCACCAGCATCACATCATCGATTGCTTCACATCCATGCAGCGACTTGATTGGAAGTGGGGGGTGATCCGCCGTCGGTTTTGATTCACCCCGGTTTGCCGCAACACGTTCCCGCACGGCTCCGAACAGCGTGTCGTGAATCAAAGTGCTTTTGCCGCTGCCGGACCGCCCGGTGACCACGCAAAGATTACCAAGCGGAAAATCAACGTCGATGTGCTTCAAGTTGCGACCACTCGCACCACGCAGTTTCAGGTGACCCGTTGCCGGTCGTGGTTTCGCAAAGGATCGCTGTCGCTGGGATAGGTAGTTGCCGGTTAGCGATTCGTCGTCGTTGATCATCTCATCGACATCGCCTTCAAAAACGACTTCGCCGCCACCAACACCGGCACCCGGACCGATCTCAATGATTCGATCGGCGACTCGCATCACTTGCTCGTTGTGCTCGACGGCCAGCACCGTGTTGCCGCGATCACGAAGACGCGTGATGGCTTTGATGAGGTTGTCGACATCGTTGGGATGCAGTCCCGCCGTTGGTTCATCAAGCACGTACAGCATGCCCACAAGCGTGCTGCCCAGTGCCGCCGTCAACGCAATGCGCTGCGTCTCGCCACCGGATAACGTGCGAAGTGTCCGATCCAGTTGCAGATAGTCCAAGCCGACCGAACGCAAGTAAGCCAAACGATCTCGGATCTGCCGAATGGGTTCCGCTGCGATCTGATTCTGGCGCAGTTCCCAAGACGGCGAGATTTGGAATGTGGTCGGCGCCTCAGCCACTAACGATCCATTGGCAGCGATATTGGCAACGGCGATATCAGCATGGCTCTCGGCATCATCCAACGAGTCACCTTGCCAACTGCCAGCTTCACCCGAATCCAATGCGATCGTTTCGAGAAATCGATCGGCTTGATCACACCGCATCGACAACACTTCGGAGACATCGCGACCAGCGATTTGATAGGCAAGTGCTTCGGGACAAAATCGTTTGCCGCCACAGCTTGGACAGGGTCGATAGCTGCGATATCGCGCTGCAAAGATGCGGACATGCATCTTGTATTTCTTGCGATCCAGCCACGCAAAGAAGCCATTGAGACCGCCGAAGCGATGCTTTGGTGAGCCTTCGTGGATAATTTTGAGGTGTCGCTTTTTGAGTTTGGCGTACGGCACATCGACAGGCAGATCGACATCATCGGCTAACGCCATCAACTCTTCCCACTCATGTTCGTAAGCGGGGGAATTCCAGGGAGCGATGGCACCTTCTCTTAAGGTCATCGATGGATCCGGGACGACACGATTCATGTCGATGCCAATCACATCGCCAAATCCTTCGCATGTGCCGCAGGCTCCCAATGGATGATTGAAGTTGAACAACCGTGGGACGGGTTCGGGAAAGTCCAAATCACAAGCTTCACAGCGACGTTGGTCGCTGACCAATCGCATGTGAAACGCATCATCATCAATCGTCGTGGTCTTGGATGCGGTGTTGAGTGGATCGATTGAATCGGAATCCGCGTCGGTTGAAAGACTCTGCTGATAAAGAATCACCGCGCGACCGTTGCCCTCACTCATCGCGGTTTCCAACGACTCGGTCCAGCGACTGACGTCGGCGTCCCGACCCAGTCGATCCACAACGACAATTGCATCAGCACCGCGACGACCGATGCGTTTTGCGAGTGCCGAACGGTCATCGTCGGACAACCGGTGCGTGGCTCCTTTGCAAATCACCCGGACGTAACCTTCCTGTTGCAAGCCAAGCAGAATTTCTGATGCGTCGGTGCGATTGGGCAACCAGATTTCAAACCCAATGAGCACCCGTGTCAGATCGGTCGCGTTTGCGAACTGCGTCGCAATCGTTTGCGGATCGTCGACGCGAACGGCTTGTCCACAACCGTGGCACACGAGCTGCGCCGCTTTGGCGAATAACAATCGCACGTGGTCCGCGATCTCAGTCGCCGTGGCAACGGTGCTGCGATTGTTCTTTGTCGCCGAGGCTCGCGTGACCGCAATGGCCGGCGGAATGTTTTCGATGGCGTCGCAGTCGGGCTTGTCGATGCGGTCGAGGTATTGCCGCGTGTAGGTTGAAAAACTCTCGATGTAGCATCGTTGGCCCTCCGCATACAGCGTGTCGAGTGCGAGCGATGTCTTACCGCTGCCCGATAAACCGCACAAAACGATCAATTCGCCCCGCGGCAGCGAGACATCGATGCCCTTCAGATTGTGAACCCGACAACCACGGACTTGGATGGGCGGCGCGTTGATTTTTGTGTTCAGTGTTGGCGTTCCTGTGGTGAATCGACGTTGGCGTGCAAGAGGTTGATTAAACTGTTGGACCTATGATGACGCGAATGTGACGTCCCCACGCAACACGCTCCCCATGCCGGTGAAAGATGCTACGAAATTATTTTGTCACGGTTACCCGTCGATCTGCCCGCTGCGGATTGGTTCGCTGCGGAATTGCGGCTGGTTTGCTGATGCTGGTTGCTGGGTCTAGCGGTGCTCAAGAAACCTCGCCTGATGAGAAGGGAACTGTCAGAACCGAGTCGAACGAAACAGTATCGAAGCCGGATTCAAAGCCCACCACCCCGGCCAAAGCAAGTCAGTCGAATTCGACGCAATCCAAGTCAGCAACAGCCAGCGCGGGCCAATCTGACTCGGCCAAAACAAACCTGCCGGCAAACACACTCAAAGCCCAGAACGGTCCGAAAGCTTCGGAAAACGACAACGCAGATTCAGCAGTCGAATCAAAGCCTGAGGTCGCGCAACCCGTTCGTCCGGGCGTCTGGACCGTTCCACCCAACAAGAGCGAGCCCGCAGCCGACTTCCAAATGATTGGTGAGTTCGTCGGTGAAACAACCGACGAGTCCCCGAAGCGGCTGGCACTACAAATCCGTGCTGTTGGAAGCGGACAGTTTGAGGCGCGGCAGACCGAGGGTGGTTTGCCGGGTGAGGCCGGTTTTGATGAGTCGACGACGATTCGACTGATCGGACGACGCTCCGGCGAGACCCTGGTGCTTTCGGGAGCTACCGACGCGTTGTTCGTGACGCCAGAACGTTGCACCATCATCAATGCCAACGCAAATGTGGTGGCAAATCTTCAACGCGTGCGTCGAGCCAGTCCGACATTGGGTGCTCAGCCTCCCAAAGATGCGATCGTGCTGTATCGCGATCCCAAGCAACCGCCGCGGTTGAGCGAGTTCCTTCCGGGTGCCAAGACCGATGGTGATCTGTTGGCTGAGGGTGCTCTTTTGCAACCGCTGCTTCAAGATTTTGATTTGCATTTGGAATTCATGATTCCGCACATGCCTGAGATGCGTGAGCAGAAACGCGGCAATAGCGGCGTCTATCTTCAAAGTCGCTACGAGTGTCAGGTGCTTGATTCGTTTGGCACCGATCGAGTGTTCAATGGCTTGGGGTCGCTTTACCGAATCAAGCCCGCTGATATCAACATGGCCTTTCCGCCTTTGACGTGGCAGACCTACGACATCAGGTTTACCGCCGCACGATTCAACGCTGATGGCACGAAGCGTTCGCCCGCTCGGGTCACGTCTTATGTCAATGGTGTTCGTGTGCAAAATGACGTCGAACTTCATGGTCCGACCGGCCATGGCGAGCCCGAATCACCGGAGCCGCTTCCCACAAAACTGCAAAATCACAACGATCCGGTGCGTTATCGCAACATTTGGATCATCGACCGTGGCTTGACGCCTGGCATTGCGTTTCCACCCAAACAAGTTGATGAGGCATCGGTCGCAACGACGACCGCGACGCAATCCAGCGACGTTTCACCCTAAGGAATTGAAGCTCTCTAATTTTGTTGCCTTCGTCGCGTTGAGGTCGTCCGGCGTTCATCGCAGCTATAACAATGCACCGTCAGATGGCGGTCATAGCAATTTGGCCAGCGCGTCACCACGTGACGCTCGTGCGTCGACTTTGCGAATCGTTTCTGGGTCTTCAATCAGCGGTGGTGCGTGATGGGGTTTCACCCGTGCGTCGATGATTAAGCTGCCGCGACAACCCCAGTGTTTGTCGACCATGGTTTCATCAATCCCCGTGATGTCCATGGCTGGATTGGACCGCGTGAACGTTTGCCACAGCCAGTTGTTGAGTGTTGCCGTTGCGAAACGAGCATCATCAACAACGGTAATGATTGGGAATGAACGTGCGATTGATTGATCCTTCAGGTGATTCGAAAGTCTATGTAAGGATTCGCGAGATCCATCTCCAGTGTAATTATTTGTTTGCATCACCAGGACACCGGGCAACGCGATCTGGGGATCGGAAAAACCATCCGGCAGAGACAAATCACCGGGCACTTCATCCGGCAGTGTGCGAGTGGGACGACCCGTTGCGGCAATGACGACTTTTGAACCTCGGTTCAGACCGGTCCCGCTGTAGTCCAGTGTGTCGATGGTGGTTTGAGTCTGAAAATGCACATCGCGTCGCCAGTCAACTCTTACCAAAACATGTTGGAAGAATGCCGCGATATCATGGATGTCCAGTTGATCATCGGGGTCATCGGTGATGAAAAGATACTTGGCAAGCGATAGTTGGCCGTTCCCCAAGATGGCGTTGGCCTGCGTCAGCAATTCTTGTGGTTCAGTCGACTTGAGGTGCGGCATATACCGTTCGCTCCCGATCGCCAGCAGCAACGGGTGCACACCGGCGGCGTCAACCGCGTGCACTGCTTTCACACCCGGAATGACCGATGGAATGATTGGGTCGGTCAGTTCATGGATCAGTTGTCCAAACGTGGTGTCTTCTTGTGGCGGACGACCCACCACGGTGAAAGGCCAGACCGCATCGTCGCGGTGAACGATGCGATCGACTTTCATGTAGGGAAACGGATGCTCCAGCGAGTAGTAACCCAAATGATCGCCGAATGGGCCTTCAGGTTTGGACGCGTGAGGATCGATGCGGCCCACAATCGCAAAGTCAGCATCGGCATAAATCGGTGCGTGGTCTCCGCGTATCATTCCGATTCGTCGTCCAGCCAGAGCTCCGCCAAATGTCAATTCGGTCAGGCCTTCGGGCAGTGGCATGACCGCTGCTAATGACATCGCCGGTGACCCGCCAACTGTGATGCAAACGGGCAGCGTTTGATCGTTTTCCATCGCTGCCTTGTGATGCACGCCCATCCCACGATGAATTTGATAGTGCAGGCCCACCTCGGACTGTGGATCAAATTCATTGCCGCTCAATTGCACGCGGTACATTCCCAAATTCACCCGCATCAGATTGTCGGGTGCATTCGGATCAGCCGACAGCACCTGCGGCAACGTCACGAACGCGCCCCCGTCGTCGGGCCAACATTTCAATTGCGGCAATTCGGACAGGCGGCACGAGTGTTCCATGACCGGGCCACGCCGCGTGAATTTGGGCAGCATCGTCAGCGCCGTCCACGGCACGCGCGCGTATCGCAACGGTTGTTTGGGGAGTGCTGAAGGATCGAGTTTGACCTCGATCAAACGGCGCACTGACTCCAGCGTGTGACGGAACAGGTAACGTGCTTGGTCCAGTGAGGCAAACAGGTTGCTGGCCATGGGAAAACGGCAACCTCGGACATTGGAAAAAAGCAGTCCGGGGCCGCCCGAGGCGTAGACGCGACGTTGGATTTCGGCCATTTCCAGATGAGGATCGACCTCATCTTTCACCTCAATCAGTCGACCGCCGCGGCGAAGATCCTCCACAACGTCCCGAGTGCTGCGATGATTCAACGATGGAGTCCCTATGAACGAGGCAAGCCGTGAACGAGTGCAAGCGGTGAACGAGTGCAAGCCGCGACCCAATGCGAGCCGCCGCCGAAATCGTTCCGGCGGCGTTGCGTGAAACGGTTGCTGTCCGCGTTTCGGCAAAACCGCAGACGTTAGCTCATTTCAACTCAGTATCGAATGACCTCCCGATCCGCGATCGAACCCATCCATTGCCAGGTCTGCAGGTCAATCGAGTCGGTCATGAACTGAACCGACCCATCGGCCATCAATACCATCGCGCCGCCGGCATGACGGCTTCGTGCCGATTTGATCGCCGCGGTGCGTGAGTAACAATCATTGATGATTGAATTAGGTGTCCGGTGATGGTGATATCCCGAATCGTTGACCGAACCGTCGGCCCATTTCTCGCCGCGATTCATCAACACGGGGCTGGCATCGGACAAGCACCAAGCATCGTCGATGGTTGGTGCACCGGCATTCCAAACAGACGCCAGCACCCCTTCAGCGGTCATGTTGGCCTCGCCGCGGGTCATGCCGGTGATGCCCGAACCAATCAGAGATTCTGAAAAGGCGACGGTGTGCGTGGTCCCATCGAGAATATCCCGGAAACGCTTTCGCGAATCGATGTAGAACAAGCCGTCACCGTCTTCATAGACGCCACCGTCGAGTGCTCGTCCATTGTTGGCAAAGTAATTGGTGGCTCCCCATTCAGGATCGATTTGCTGATGCACATCGCTGGGGCACAAAAAGTTGGGAACAGAGGTGGCGACCTCTTCGGCGAGATCCGGGTGCGTGCTGACACCCGGCGGTGGTCCCATGGAGAAGAGATAAAGCGGTTTTTTGAGATCGATCGCTTGGTAGATCGCCGATTGCTCAAGGTATGGCGTTAACATCGCCAGCGGTCCCCAGCGGTAAAACGATTGTTGTGCCGGTGGCACGGGTGCTTGCTCGCGATCACGTTGTGACGGGAAGTGTCCCAATGCATCGTGGTGCATGTGCAACGCCAGCCCAAGTTGCTTTAGTTGGTTACTGCATGACATGCGTCGCGCCGCCTCGCGCGCCGCTTGCACGGCAGGCAAAAGCAGCCCCACCAGCACGCCGATGATGGCGATAACGACGAGCAATTCGACGAGCGTGAACCCGGTTTTGAACGTGTGCGATTCATCCTCGCGATCCAATCTGGTTTGATTTGAAGTGAGAGACATTGGTTTGAAATGAGTTTGAGAGAACGTCAGATGCGCAGCGGTCTCCAAAGTCGCCTCCACGCCAACGGGACACGAAACACACGTTTGTGAGGAACGAGCGATTCGCCCACGCCGACGTGGAAGCGATATCGGAAGCCGGACAATCGCCAGTGACGCACCGTAAAGCGATGGCAGACGCTTTTGCGATGCCGCGTCAGGCTCGGGGGAAGCCTTGCCAAACGGACGCAGCAGCTCGCGCCGCTTCACGGCGACCTTCCAAGAGTTCGATCGTGTTCGCGTTACCGAATGATCACGACAACGCGATGGATCGATGCCAGGGCACTGGCGGATCCGGCGGCGAGTGGATCGACACACCGCGGATATCAGCGGTCGCGATCCAGTATTGGTGCAACGGCGTTGCGATGCCCGCCGAGCTCGATTCGAGCCAGTCCAGTGCGAGCAGCGTCCAGAGCAATTGCACGCCGCGGCACTGAGCTGATTTCCACAACAAAATCGTTTTCAATTCAACGGCTTCAGCATCGGCATCGTCGCCTGACGATTTCGTGGGATCGGAGGATTTGACGCAACAGTGACAACAGGACTCGCAGGCATCCGGCGGCTGCGAGGATGCGGATGCTGCGACGCGTTCGATCAAGAAACGTGGCGGCGTGACACCGTGACGTCGGGCCCAAGCGATTTTTTCCGCGTCGGTGTGACAACAACACCGATCCCAACAATGCGCCGCCGAAGGGCAACCGCAAGCACAATTCTCACAGGGAAAACGCTCGGCGGATTTGGATGCGGTGATCGACTGTTGGGGCACAAACAAAACACCGGAAAGCGCAATCACCACCGTGGGCAACAACAGTGCCATGATCGCACGTTGCTCAGGCCCGGAGCGAATCCAGCGAGAACCGATGATGAACAAAGAAGCAATGGGAGCGCGTTAATCGAAACGCCCGTTCCTCACACCCACAGTATGTCGATCTCATTCATGATCAGCAATCCACGTCGTCACGCTGCTTTGCAGAAACGCGATGAAGCGACGTGCAACTAGTGCATCAATGATCAGGACGTTGAGGATTGGCCCAGTGACCGGCCGCGTCGGTGCCCCGAACGAGCATCCCCTTTTGGTGCCACCCGAACCAAGTCTGGACATCGGCGGCGGCGTAGCGAATCGTCAGGCCACAGCGTCGTCGCTCCGAATCGTTCGCCTCGCTGCCGTGCAACAACAAATCCGAGTGCATCGAAAATTGACCCGCTCGGAGTGCGACGTCGACTTCACCCGACCCGTACCGCTGCGGATCATCCACTGCCAGGTTCAACACCGTATCGGCATCATCGGTGACGTCGTAGTCGATCAAGCCGTGTAGATGTGATTGAGGGATGAATTTCATATTGGCATTTTCGGGATCGGCATCGTCAATCGCCAACCACACCGTCACCGTCTTGGTCGGACTCAACGGCCAATACGTGCTGTCCTGGTGCCACGGGACATGCTTGCCGTCGCCCGGCATTTTGCAAAAAAAGTGGGAACCCCAACAAACGACGTTGTCGCCCAGCAAGTCGGCGACCGCATCGACGATGTTGGGATGCTGAACCAAGTCATAGATCTGCGCGAATCTGAGGTGGGCGCTGTTGATCGAATAGCTGTTCCGGCCAAGTTCCACAAACGCTGCCAGAACACCGTCAAAGAAAGTTCGCTGCAATGCGATTTCACCGCTGTCCAGACCTTCAAAGGGCATCAGGTAGCCATCGCGGTTGTAAGCTTCAATCTGTTGCGATGTCAGCACACGCGGTGAGGAGTTATCGGCGGGAACGAACCCAACCTCACGCGGTAACTCAGTCAGCTGTGCCGCAGTCGGATTGGTGATTTCGTCTGCTTTGAGTGTGCCACTCATCAATCGATGTCCCAGAATCGGCGTTCCAGCGAGGTGAAAACCCGAATCAACGTGTCGGGCTGACGGGCCTCTATCGTACCCGACCAGGCTCAGATTGCCGCTGCCCCGGTCGATCGGCGTGCTTGAATCGCGACGCCAAGTTGGTTGGCCAGGGCGATGGTTTCGCTGGCATCGAGCAGAATCGTCCGGCCCGCTTCGATCACGATCGCTCTGCCACCCGCGTCGGCAACCATCTGCACGGTTTGTGTCCCGATCGTGGGGACATCAAAACGCATGTCTTGGTTGGGTTTTGCCACCTTCACCAACGTCCAGCCGCCCCGACGGCACAGCGAACCGGTTCGCTGAATGCAAGCATCGGTGCCTTCGATGGCTTCCACCGCGATGACGACGCCATCGCGAATCGTGATGGCTTGGCCAATGTCCAGGCCGCCCATGGTCTTAGCGATCTGCCATCCCGAATCGGCGTCCGCGGCAATCTTGGACGAGAGTGGTTCACCGGCCAACAGGCCGTCGGTCGCCAATAACTCGGGCACCAAATCGGTTGCTGCTTGCATGGTCATTTGATTTCGTTCGTAAGTGTTAATCACAGCGCTTAACAGCGAATCGTCACGCGCGTCACGTTGCCGCGACATCAGATAAGGCCAAAACGTGCGCACGCAGGTGAAGTCCGGACGATGACGCAACAGCAATCCGCCACCGTAAAGAATCTCATGCTTGAACAGTTTGCCAGCCATGGTGAGATGGGAGACTCCATGGCGGCGAAAGAACCGGACATGGGCCCCGAATCGTCCGACGCCCGACCAAAACACGTGATCGCAGTACCGTTCAAGCTCGCGGTCAGCATGTCCTTTGATGGCAACACAAACAACATGATGCCCTAGAGACTTGAGCTTTGCCGAAACGCTGAGTGGAAACCGGCCCCAGCCTGCAATCAAGCCAATCGAGCTTTCGGCGGCCAGGTGTGGGGTTTGCATGTCGCTGACTAAATGGAAAGCGTCACTTTGGATTAGCCGCTCGGCGTTAGCCGCGGTTTTCTCGTGCTAAACCGTGGCTAGCGCCGCGACGGCTGATACGCTCGGTAATGCCATGAATCACTGTGTTTCCCATCCAAAGTGTTGCTGTCCAGGTATATCGTGCTCAACGAAGTGATGAGGTTCGACTACGCAGCGCGCGAGCTTGTCTGGTCAAGGGTGGACAGCATCTCATCGGCGACTGGTTTTGAATCGGGTTCGACATCTTTTTCGGACTCATTGGAATGCTCAAGCGCAGCAATTTGTTTTTCAAGTTTCCGCAATTGCCGTCGCATTTCCGGCAAGCGTCGCTGAACGGCAAAGACTTGCATCTGCTCGCGCTGACCCATTGCGGGTGACCCCAGATAAACTTGGTCGCCGGGCAAGTCGTCCATCACACCCGCCTGCGCCGCGACAATCGATCGATCGCCCAACCGAACATGATCTTTGAGACCGACCTGGCCCGCTAACACGACGTAATCGCCTGTCTGGCACGAACCAGCAATGCCGACTTGGCTGCAGAGCAAGTTGTGTTTGCCGATTTGACAGTTGTGGGCGATCATCACTTGATTGTCGATTTTGGTGCCCTCGCCAATTCGGGTGGCGCCATACGACCCGCGGTCGATGGTGACCGACGCACCCACTTCGACGTCCGATTCGATTTCGACGAAGCCCAGTTGAGCGGACGGCACGTGGCGTCCATCGACGAGCTTGTAGCCAAAACCATTGGCACCGATGACCGTTGCCGCGTGCAGGATCACTCGCGCATGCAGACGAGAGTACGGATACAAGCACACGCCGGGATGGAGCACGCAGTCATCATCGATCTGGCAGCGTCCGGCGATCGTGACGCCTGAGTGAATCACCACGCGACGACCGATCGTCACGTGGGGGCCGATCACGGCGGAGGAATGCACGTGGGCCGATGGGTGGATCCTTGCTGTGGAATCAATGCCTGAGGGGGGCACGAGATCATCGATCGGCGGTCGAAAGTGCGTGACGACTTTGGCGAACGCACCGTGCACGTCATTGACTCGAACTTGGATCGGTGGTCCCGCCTTGCCGTTTTCAGGCGGATCGATGAACGCAGCCGTCAAAACGACTCGAGCCTTGGTTTCAGCCAAAGTCAGTTCGCCACGTGAGCCATCGATCATGGTGACGTGGCCATCTTGAGCCTCGTTGGGAGGCAATGCGTCAACGAGAGTTATCGAGCCGCGATGGGTCACTGGATTGGTTTGCAATTCCCCACCGGTCAACTCCAATAAACTGTCAAGCGCCAGTTCGGGTCGCGTGAAGTGATGTGGAGCGACGGAGGTCATGGGGTCATCCTTGGCAGCCATGGAATCTGACGCGTCGTGGGTGCGACGCGGCGGCGGGGCGTTTCGGATCGTAACGCGACGGGCGAGCACGTCGCAACGGCGATCCCACCATTGACAATCTGTGGGGCAAGACTGAGGCTTCGGCAATCGTTGCGAAATTTTCTTCCTTGACGCACCGCTGACATGTCCGACGCCCAGAAAACGATTGTTTACACGCGAACTGATGAGGCACCGGCGCTTGCAACGCGGTCTTTGCTGCCGCTGTTGAGAAAGATCACGGCAAGCAGCGGCATCGTTTTTGAGGAACAAGACATCTCGCTGGCGGCGCGGATTCTGGCTCAATTCCGCGATCAACCTGAATTTGTCGATGCTCAGCTGCACGATCAGCCGATCACGGATGCTCTGGCTGAACTCGGGCAGCGGGTTCTGCGACCGGACGCCAACATCATCAAATTGCCCAACATCAGCGCATCGATTCCGCAACTGACTGCCGCAATCAAGGAGCTTCGCAACGCGGGTTATCCGTTACCAGATTTTCCGTCCGATCCGCAAACCGATCAGGAGCGGGACATTCGGGCTCGCTATGCCAAAGCGTTGGGAAGTGCGGTCAATCCCGTCCTCCGCGAAGGCAATTCGGATCGCCGCGTTGCGGGCCCGGTCAAATCGTTCGCAAAATCGCATCCTCACTCGATGGGGGACTGGTCGGCGGATTCAAAGACCCGTGTCGCTCACATGACCGACGGTGATTTCTATGGCAACGAACAATCCGTTGTGATCGCAAACGACGACACGTTGCGAATCGAGTTTGTTGATGCCGATGGTCACGTTCAAGTTCTTAAGGACGGGATCAGCGTGCAATCCGGCGACGTGTTTGATGCGACTTGCATGGATGTGTGCAAGCTTCGTTCGTTCTTGCGCGATTCGATTGCAACCGCCAAAGCTGATGGCGTGCTACTGTCGGTGCACCTCAAAGCAACCATGATGAAGGTGTCCGATCCGATCTTGTTTGGCCACGTCGTTCAAGCGGTCTATGAAGATGTGTTTTCACAGCATGGCGAGATTCTGCAATCGATCGGCGCGGCTGCCAATCAAGGGCTCGGTCAGATCCTGTCCCAAATCGAATCGTTGCCCGCGGATCAAAAATCACAGCTGGAAGCCGCATTCGCCAAGGCGACCGAAGATGGTCCTGACCTGGCGATGGTGGACTCCGATCGTGGTATCACCAACCTGCACGTACCCAGCGACATCATCATCGATGCATCGATGCCGGCAGCCATTCGTGCGGGCGGCAAGATGTGGGATCAGCATGGTCAAACTCGCGACACGCTGGCCATCATCCCAGATCGTTGTTACGCCGGCATTTACCAGGCTGTGATCGACGATTGCAAAATACACGGTGCGTTTGATGTGTCGCAAATGGGCAGCGTCAGCAACGTCGGACTCATGGCCAAGAAAGCTGAAGAGTATGGTTCGCATGACAAGACATTCGAGATGCCCAGCGCGGGTCAGGTAAGGGTTGTCGGCCAGAACAGTGGCGAACTGATGACGCACGCTGTTGGCGAGGGTGACATTTGGCGCGCGTGTCAACCCAAACGCGTTGCGATTTTTGATTGGGTGCGACTAGGTGTTGCTCGATCACGTGCGACGGGTTCACCCGCTGTCTTTTGGCTCGACAGCGCTCGCGCGCACGACCGGAACCTAATTGAAATCGTGCAAGACAGTCTGAAGGATCACGATACGGATGGTTTGCAGGTTGAAATCATGGCTCCCGCCGATGCGACTCGGCATGCGTGCGATCGTGCTCGGGCGGGCGAGGACACCATTTCAGTGACTGGGAATGTGTTGCGTGATTATTTGACCGACTTGTTTCCCATTCTTGAGCTCGGCACCAGCGCGAAGATGCTTTCGATTGTGCCGCTGTTGGCCGGTGGCGGCATGTTCGAAACGGGAGCGGGCGGGTCAGCGCCAAAACATGTTCAGCAATTTGCTGCCGAAGGCCATTTGCGATGGGATTCGTTGGGTGAGTTCTTGGCACTGGCGGTGTCGCTGGAGGCCATGGCAGAAAAAACCGGCGAGTCATCGATCGACGTTCTTAAAGACACGCTTAACTCGGCGACCGAAACGTTTTTGAACGAAAACAAATCGCCATCACGCAAAGTCGGTGAGCTGGACAATCGCGGTAGTCATTTTTATCTGGCGTTGTATTGGGCTGAGGCTCTGGCCGATCAAGATCAGGATGCTCGTTTGAAAAATGAGTTCACGCCGATTTCGAAGACGTGGCGGGAAAACGAGTCGCAGATCATCGCGGAGATTCGCGATTCCGAAGGCTCGCCCATCGATTTGGGAGGGTACTATCTTCCCGACGAAGCCAAGGCAGACGCCGCGATGCGTCCAAGCCCAACACTGAATCAAACCCTGGTCGAGGTGTAGTGCGCTGGTAGTAGACCGCACACACCGTGTGCGGATCGATCAAATTCCCGCACACGGAGTGTGCGGTCTAATATTTGTTACGTCTAAAGCGGACGCAGATTACGAATGGCTTGTGCTCCTTCGGGTGGTAGAGACACGTTGGACAGAGTCCGGTCCACCAGCCAGTGAGAGGCTTTTGGGTAAGCCAACAATAACGCTGTGACGGCCGTGGCTGGGATGCGACTGAGGAAGTCGTCGGCGGGCCGCGTGATGGTGTCTTCGCTGCCCTCGTAGAACCCACGCTGGTGTCGGGCGTCTTGCCATTCACGCCATAGTTGGCTGCGTGACGCACCGGTGCGAGCTTCGGAGATTAACGACAAAAACGTCTGATGAAAACGAACGCCAGTTTTGGCATCAGGCAACCGATCGACATGCTCACCCAGCGAAATCCGCAGGAACGCATCAGAAAACGGGATGCCACATTGGTCGGGAAAATAGAGCATTCCCAAACGGGGATTGGCTTCGATGTGATAGGCCGACTGTGATGCTTCGTCGTAGAAGTATTCGGTAAAGAACGCTCCGTGAAAGTTCAGATGCGAACCAAGGCATTCCAGGTGCTCGATGACCGATGGGTGGTGCACGGATTCACCATTCATGCCCCAGCCACCTTTGCCTGGGCGTCGCACATGGTACTTCACGCACCCGACCATCCGGCCCTCTTGGAAAATGCCCAAACCCATGCATTGCTTGCCTGTCATCGGCTGTTGCAACAGCAACTCAACGGGCGAATCGAACAAGCCTTGTTGTTCAAGTTCACTCGCCAAGCCATCCATTTGCTCGCGGGAGGTCACTTTGGTAACGCCATTGCCGGCAGTGCTGTAATCGACTTTGACAAACACGGGAAACGCGTCATGGTCACGCATCTCCTGGGCTGACGAAATCAACTGCGTCGGCGGCGTGGGCAGACTGAGCTCATCCATCAATCGCTGGAAGGATGCTTTGCTCTGCATCTGGTTGAGCGTCTCAAACTCGGGGACCGCCAATCCTGTCAACGGTGCGAGTTGGTCCCGGCAACGCGATAACAAATAAACCTGTTCGTGCGACGGCAGTAGCACGTCGTACTGATGACGCTGCAGTCTTTCGATCAGAAAATCGAGGTAGGCTTGCGGTTCTCGCCAGAACGAGGGACATCGATCGAAGCGATCCACGAGCGATGAATATCGAAGCTGTGCCAGTCCAGACGGATCCAGAACGTCAACGTCATGGTCGCGTCCAAGTGCAAAAACGATGTCTCGAGCGGACATGCTCGAGCCTTCGGGCAACAGGATTCTCATCCAAACCACTTGGAGGACAGGCAATGGGGATGCAAACGCCGGGGCGGAATGATACGGCTAAATTCACGTAAAAACAGGCCCACTTGCTTCCGTTTCAAATCACGACAGACTTCTTAGGTTCGCGTCCCTGTTAACCCGTTTTGCCGATTGTGATGACTGCAGACTCGATTTTTGTCACCGGTGCCACCGGTTTGGTGGGCACGCGATTTTGCCGCGTTGCCACGCAGCAGGGCTATAGCGTTCACGCGTTGGTTCGTCCCGGTTCCAACCGCGACGTGCTTGCGGATGTCCCGGTGACCTTCGTCGAGGGTGATCTTGGCAATCCGGAATCGTTCGCGGAAGCGATGACGGGATGCAACTACGTGGTGCATTCGGCAGCCCATATTGGCGACTGGGGACCGGCGGAAACCTACCGCGATATCAATGTGCGTTCGCTGCGCAAAATGCTGCAGATTGTCTTGGACGCCAAAAATCTCAAACGCTGGATCCAGATCAGTTCACTCGGCGTTTATCCCGCTCGCGACCATCATGGCACGGACGAATCGACACCCGCCGATTTAACCGGTTTGGATGGTTACACACAGACCAAGGCCGAAGCCGAAGGGGTCATCCATGAAATGGTCCTGGAGCAAGCTCTACCGGCAGTCATTTTGCGGCCCGGGTTCATCTACGGTCCCGGCGAGCGCTACGCCATTCCCCGGGTGCTCAAACGGTTGGCCGCCGGTCAGTTAAAGATCATCGGGCCGGGCACCAAAGTTCTCAACAACACGTACGTGGGCAATCTGACGGATGCCATTGTGTTGGCTTTGGTAACGCCGGACATCGAGGGCGAAACCTTTAACATTCGTGATGAGCGTTTGGTCTCCCGGGTCGAATATTTTCACACGATTACCGATTACATGGGCACACCGCATCCCAAACATATTCCGCTGTGGGTCGGCAAGATGCTGGCCGGACCCATTGAAACGTTGGCCAAGCTGCGGGGAGCCACCGAGTCGCCGCTCTTGACACGGGCGACGATGAAATTCATGACGCTCAATCTGGATTACAGCATCGAAAAGGCCAAACGCCGCCTCGGGTACCAACCCCGGGTTGATTTCCGCGATGGCATTATCGAAACCCTCGACGATATGACCGGAACCACGTCGCCATCATGATTCCTAATCGATTCGATCACGCCGAAGCCGCACCCGAAATCATCCGGCGATGGGATGATGCCAAATGCGGTCATGCCGACCCATCGAGCACGAAGCCACCCTTCACGATCGTGATTCCGCCTCCTAATGTGACGGGCGCGTTGCATCTCGGTCACGGGCTCAATAACACGCTGCAAGACATTGTGGTGCGAAATCGGCGGATGCGTGGTTTCGAAACGTTGTGGATGCCGGGCACCGATCACGCGGGCATTGCCACGCAAGCGGTTGTCGAAAAGCGTCTCAAAGAGCAAGAAAACAAGAGTCGTCATGATCTGGGTCGCGAGGCGCTCGTGGATCGCATCTGGCGATGGAAAGATCAGTACGAAGCTCGCATTCTTTCACAGCTCAAGCGTATGGGCTGTTCATGTGATTGGGACCGACTTCGCTTCACGCTGGATGAGCGTTGCGGGCGTGCTGTTCGCGAAACGTTCTTTGATCTGTTTTCAAAACAACGGATCTACCGCGGCAAGCGACTAGTCAATTGGGACACGTTCTTGCAGACGGCGGTGAGCGACGATGAGGTCTTCAACGAAACCAAGAAAGGTCACTTCTGGCATTTCCGATATCCCGTCATCGACCCGCAACCAGGCGAGCCCGAAACTGTCGAGATTGCGACCACGCGTCCTGAAACGATGCTTGGGGACACCGCTGTCGCCGTCCACCCGGATCCCGCGGCAGCCTTCGATGCGGTCGAGGCTTCGTTGCGTGAAAAACAATCATCTGCGCCGGAAAAAGACCTCGCTGCGATCAATGATGAAATTGACGCGTTGCGGGAGCGTCGCGAGAAAATGCTCGATGGGTTGATTCAGCTTCGTGACATGGCCGCCGCGGGCCGAAAGCTGCGTCTCCCGCTGCTTGATCGGGAACTGACGCTGGTGGCCGATGAATGGGCCAAGCCCGAGCTGGGTAGCGGTTGTGTCAAGATTACGCCCGCGCACGACGCCAACGACTATGAGGTTGGTCTTCGTCAGAATCTGCCAATGATCAATATTCTCACCCCCGATGGCACAATCAATGCCAGCGGCGGTCCCTATGCCGGTATGACGATCCCGAAAGCGCGAAAGGCGGTGGTCGCTGATCTGGATGAGCTTGGATATCTCGGTGACATCGAAGACCGTGATATCGAATTACCCCACAGTGATCGCAGCAAGACGCCCATCGAGCCCTACCTCGCTGATCAGTGGTTTGTGGCGATGGACGAATTGGCCCAAGTCGCGATGGATAAGGTCAACGATGAATCGGTGCGGATCTTTCCGGCCCGTTATCGCAAGGGCTATCTCGATTGGTTGGGTGAAAAACGTGATTGGCCGGTCAGTCGCCAACTGTGGTGGGGACACCGAATTCCGATTTGGTCCGTTGGTGGATTGACATCAGATCGCTGCGAACAATTAACCAGCGAGATCGAATCGATTGCAAAACAGCATCCTGATCAGCTCGTGTATCGGACTGATCGGGATGGTGATGATTCCTTTGCGTTGTTTGTTTGCATTCGCGACGAAGATTCGCCGGCAACGGCCTCCGTCGAATCGCTTGGCCTATCGCAGGATCCGGATGTGCTCGATACCTGGTTTTCGTCCGCTCTTTGGCCCCATAGCACGCTTGGTTGGCCGGAACAAACGGCTGAACTGGAGAAATTTTATCCGACGCAAACGCTGATCACATCACGCGACATTATCACGCTTTGGGTGGCGCGAATGGTCTTGATGGGAATGAACAACCTTAATCAGGTGCCATTTGATCAAGTCTTTATTCACCCGAAGATCCTTGATGGTTTGGGCGAGACGATGTCCAAGTCCAAAGGAAACGGTGTTGATCCGATCGATGTGATTGACAAGTTTGGACCTGACGCACTGCGTTTTGGCTTGGCTCGGCTAGCAACCGAAACGCAAGACGTGCGCATGCCAGTGCAGTATGAGTGCCCGTCGTGTGAAAAGCTGATTGACCAAACAAAGAAGAACCGATCGCTTCCGCGAATCGATTGTCCAGCCTGCAGCACACCGTTTTCAACTCAGTGGGCTGAGACGGACGCGGATAAAGCCTTTCCCAGAGCAGCAGTCGTCAGTGAACGATTTGAGACAGCGCGAAATTTCGTCAATAAGCTTTGGAACGCGTCACGATTCGCGTTGATGAATCTGGAGTCGTTCCAACCAATTTCAGTCGATGTGGCGACGTTGCCCATTGAAGATCGCTGGTTGTTATCGCGTCTGTCCAGCGTGACCCAAACGGTCAGCGACGCGATCGATCGCTATCAATTCGCTGAAGCCGCAAGCGTCCTGTATGAATTTGCTTGGAATGAGTTCTGCAGCTTTTATGTGGAGATCGCCAAACCGCGATTAAGCGATGAGGCAGCTGATTCGGATCGCGCCGTCGCACAGAATTTGATGGCTCATGGGCTTGATCAGCTCTTGCGATTGCTTCATCCCATCATGCCCTTTGTGACCGAATCGGTGTGGTCTTACTTGGGCGAGATCGCCCCGGTGCGTGGCATCGCAAACGCGACCAAAGCGACGCCATTCCTGATGACAGCATCTTGGCCCAAAGCTGATCTGACACATCAGGATCAAGAAATCGAAAGGCAGTTCAGCGAGTTCCAGGGAATTGTCGCTGCAATTCGCCAGATCCGTGCCAGCCAAAACATTGGCCCCCGTGAGACGGTGCCTGTTGCGGTGCGTTGCGATGCCGAAGCTTCTGTTCGGTTGAAATCGATGACTTCCTATTTCAAAGCCTTGGCCGGTGCCGATGTGGTGGATTGGGGAGCCAGCGTCACCGCTTTTGAGACGGACGCGCATGTTGCCATCGCTGAAGCGGGCATCGATGTGCATGTGGATCTCGAACAGTTCATCGATGTTCAGGCTGAACTTTCCCGTCTGGAAAAGCTTTTGCAGCAGGTTACGGGGCAAATTTCGGGCAAAGAGAAGAAACTATCGAACCAGAATTTTGTCTCGCGAGCCCCGGCTGACGTGGTCTCCAAGGAACGCGAAACGCTCGATGGTCTTCGCACGCAGCACGATAGCTTGCTCGCCGATATCGCCAAAATGCGTGAAAAATCCGCGTCTTGATCCTCTCGCCATGTTCGCGTGAAGGTATTGGTGGCTGGTGGCGAATTGAACCTCGTCGCCATTTCTGAAAAAAGCAGGGTAAGCCAATCGCGTGCCGAGTCGTCTGAAAGGCACCGCCCCATGATGACGGCACGACATTGGCCCGCTCGCTTCGAGTATTCCGGCAAGTCGCTGCCTCATCTTTGCCTAACCAAACTAATTGTAGGGAGCACCAGCCATGTGCGATTTGATGCAACGACAGATGATGACCAGCCTGCCAGCTCCCGAACAGTTGTGGGTTCGAGCTGGCAGCCAGCTGGATAATGAAGCGATTGCCGACATCTACAACGAATACGTCGACGATGGTCCCTTCACGATGGAAGCATCTCACTGGACGGCTTTGAGCGTCAAACGTGATATCGAACAGTCGATCGACGGCGAAGGTTTCTTGGTTTGTGAAGACGAAAACGGACGCGTGCTCGGTTGGGGCAAAGTCAAACGCTACAGTGCACGAGCCGGTTATGCGATCGCCTGTGAGATTTCGGTCTATGTGTCTCGCGATGCGAGGGGGCGCGGCGTCGGTGACACGCTAATGAAGTCAATGCTGCGACTGGCAAAGCGATTTGGATATCACCATGTTGTTTCAAAGATCATCAGTGCTAACCAACCAAGCGTCCGCTTTCACCTGAAACATGGTTTTGACTTGGTGGGTGTGCAGCGCGAAGTGGGTGTGGTCGACGGGCAGTTGGCGGACGTGACTTTGATGCAGCATCTGCTTTCGAAGAACAGTCATCAAGAATTGCAGCTTGCCAGCTAGAGCCTCATTGGCTTGAGCGGGTTGTCAGCACAACTTGGTCCCGATCGGGCCACTGCACGGTCAACGACATGTTGAGGATGCCCGACGCCGCAATCTCGCTCATCAAGCGGTCCAAACGCGAGAGTGCCTCTGACAGTTGTGTCGCTTGCGAGATGAGCGTTTCCAATTGTGATTCGCGTTCATTGAGTGCAATCGCTTCACGTCGGTTGCCTGCTCGTTTGGCTCGCTCAAAACCAGCACGAACATCGATGAGTTGAGTTTGCATGACTGACAATTGCCCCGAAATGGTCGATTGTGTTTGCTGGACACCGCGATGATCGGTCCATTGCCAGGGCATACCGGAAAACAAACGGGCACCTGTGCGAATTCGCATCGTCATGATCTTGCCCGCGCGGATATCGACGCGAAATGCCACCGCCACTTGTTCGTCATCGATGAGTTGAATGACTCCGATTCCACGGGTGCGTTGCGGTGAGTCAGGATCAGGCGGCTCGATCCAACCCAGTTCCAAGGCGTCGGACAGCTGAACCTGAACATCCAACTGACTGATTGCAGGTGGTAGTGCTGATGTCAGGTCCCATTTCAACTTTAAATCGCGCTGCGTCATGTCCAACGCAATTGGATCGGTTTGAAGCGTCGGACGAAGATCCAGAGATTTGTTATCGGCCGTCAAACGTCCCCAGGCCAATTGCCGGGCGGCACCGATGCGACTTGAATCGGGTAACCAGCGAAATTGAAGCTCAGCGTGTCCCGCGTTTGGGGTTGGCCCGTCAACCGATTCAATCACCGCCACCTCGTTTTGCTTCGCAGAATCACGAATCCGGTGAATGATGGTTGAGTTGCTCGACAAATCAGAAATCAAGTCCAGTCTTGCGTCGCTCGGAAATGATAGCGTGAGCTGATCGTCGGCTTTGAATCCCACCAGAGCGATCGGGGCCTCTTCCGAACGTGAAGACGGAAAGGCCGGTAGTGTCACGAAGCCATTGCTGGGCTCTCGGAGCTCGGTCTGGGGCGATGAGGCTTGATCCACGATATCCGCATCACCGTCGTCGACCATGAGATCATCGCTGAGTAGGTCGCCGGAGCGATCAGCCATATTAGATGGGTCGAGCGAAACGGCACCGGCATTGGATTCGCTTTCGCTGCCTCGCGGGTCTTCGGCTGAGGAGTCTGTATCGTCGTCCACCGACACTGCTGCACCGAAAGGCGTTACCGGCTCCGTCGATGGTGTGATGTTGTCGGTGAATTCGGGAGGAAGCAATGCATCAAGGTTCAATCCAAAAGTGTCGCGAGCCGATTGGTGGCGCGACGCCTCTTCGATGACGAGATCATCACCAACGGCGAGCATTTCAGCTGGCTGACTTCGATCGGCGGAGGGTGGCTTCGTAGCAATTTGATCTGGATTCACAACTGACACCGCCGCGCCCATCGATGAGCGGTCAACGCGTTGGACTTGAGGTGCTTTTTGAGCCGACGGATCGTTGGAGGAAAGCCACCAGGCTGACAAACCTGCAACGACGATCGTTGGCAAAATAAGAGCACCTATGGTTTCAGGGCGCCGCCACAGAAAGCGTTTGACTGGCGATGTTTGTTCCGCTTCGTTTGATTTCTTCCGGGCTCGCGACGGATACGCATCGAGCGTGGGGGCAATAATGCCGGGACCCGCAACGGTGGATTGTTTTAATTGGCCGGTTTCATCGACTTGAATACTCGTCCATACCGGATCAGTGAAGTCGTTTGAATCAATTCCCAGCTG
>JBCCJB010000007.1:0-25574 GCA_039028015.1 Planctomycetota bacterium | reverse complement strand
TTTGGGGACAACCGTGTAGAGCACTTCCACCGCTGGTGCGATCAATGCGTATGACGCGGCTCGGTGAACGACGACAAAGACCACCACCAGCGACAGTGATGGGTACGTTGCCAACAAGATGAACCCGATCAAATAAATCAGGGGTCCCAGCAGCAACACCCACGCCATCGACAGTCGTCGCATCAACGCGGCGGTGCCGAGCGATTGAACGACCAGGGTTGAGCCAAGCACCCATGTGTTGATGTCGGCTAGCAATTTGAAACGCTCGGCTTGATCGAGGCCCGCCGCGGCGATCCAGTCGCCTTGTTGGCAGTAAACGGTTGTCGCGCACGCTTTGATCGCCAGCAAAAACGAAGCGATCCCGAGCAGGTAGGGTGATTTGGCGATGGTCTGTAGGCCTGACCAGGCATCGGACCATGTCGACCTGGTCTTGGTGGCCACGTTAAGCGCGAGATTGGGAACGGACACTGACCGGCTAAAGCGAGTCGAGCAGATCAAACAGAGTTCCAGGAATACCGCGCCGCCGACCAAGACCCACGAAATGTCCATCCACGACGAAAGTGTTCTCGCCGTGATGGAGCCGAAGATGCCACCAAGTGTGCCACCGGCGGAGATCAGTCCGAACCATCGTTTGGCTTGGTCACTTCGCAAGGCCGCCGTGAAAATGCCCCACATCATCATGACAGCGAACTGGTTGTAGACGCTCAGCCAAACGAAATAGACGCGACCGACCCATGCTGACACGCCCTCGTTTTGCCACTGCATGAACGCAAAGAATGCGATCATGGTCAGTTGGAAAAGTCGATAAGCGCGACGCACAAAAAGGATGCCGCCACCATGCCGTATGCTGCGAGAGACGGCCAGACCGTAAATTGGGACAGCCAGCAGCATGACCATGAAGCTGGCCAAAAACAGCATCGGGATCTCATCGCTGCCGCTGGCAAAGCCCTTTGTTTCCCGAAGCGGTCGAAGCTGGTAGTAGCCAAACAGCAAACAGAAAAACCAGGCGCCCGCCCAGCCGGCACTGCGTCTCTCGTCGGGCGGAAACCGCTCGGCGAGCGTCACCTAAAACGTGATCCTGATCATGCCTTGGGCAGCTTCGGTGCCTTCGGCAGTTTTGTTTTGCCAGTAGCTTCATCTGGATCAATGGATTCTGGGAAGCCATTCATGTTTCGCCAGATTTCGTACCACAGCGGCACCTTCTCAAGCAGCACCCAGCCGTTGGAGCGCACGCCCTGGCGGAGATAACGCTCGTTGGGCCAAATACGATCGTGCGGATTGAGTGATTCCGCATCGGGGTCGGGACGCACAAGCACACGAAACTTTCCTTTGCCGTTATCAGTCGCATCGACAGAAACCACCTCGCCGCCAAACGTGCCGACGGCAACGCTGGGCCAGCCGGCAAACTGGACCGCGGGCCAGCCTTCGAATTGCAGGCGCACATGGCGACCGACGTCCACGAGTGGCGCGTCATTGCCATCAAGCCAAATTTGCACGGCGCGGTCCTTGGTGTCCGGAACGATTTCGGCGATCGGATCGCCTTCCTTCAGGATCGCGCTTCCCTGATTAGCAAAGATCTTCGTTAAGAAACCATCAAACGGTGCTGTGATGATCTGACTGGATTGCCGGGCCAGCTTGTTTTCAGCCTCAAGCAACGCCTTCTCCGCTTTTTGGAGATCCGCTTCAGCTTTGGCGATCGCTGACTCACTCTTGGCGACATCAGCCTTGGCCTTGTCGAGTTGCGATTGCGAGTATTCGATCTCCGTTTGAGCTTTCTCTTCTTTGGCCTGACGTTCTTTCGTCTTTGAAATCAGCTCAGATTCGGCAGCCTCGATGTTGTGGTTGGCTTGTTCGACTTTGGCTTGAGCTTGCAGGTATTTCTGTTCAGCTTGCTGGTATTTGAGCTGCGATGCGATGCCATCTTCGTACAGCGTCTTTTGACGCTGGAAATCAGCCTCGAATTGGTCCAGCGCGGCGTCCGCTTCGATGAGTTTCTGTTTCTCAGCCTTTAATTTGTTTTTTGCGACATCGATTTGGGCTTCAGCGGTCGCAACAGTGCTATCGAGCAGGGATTTGTAGAAATCAAGCTGACGACCGTTGGTCGTCACGAGTTCTTTGGCGGCGACCAGATTTCGATTTGCGGCGCTGACCTGATCCCGCATGAATGCAACCTCACCCTCACTGGCGCGCAATCCAGCGGTCAACCGCTGCAAGTAGCCTTCATCCAGATCTTTGATTTCTGCAATGACTTGGCCCTTCTTAACGTGAGCATTCTCATAAATGCCCTCGGGCAAGGTTTCCAAACGACCTTTGGTCGGTGCTTGCAAGGTCTGCATCCGCTCACCGGGTTTGAATGCAATCACCTCGCCTGTACCGCGTACGGATTGCTGCCAGGGTGCGAATAGAATCAAAAATAATCCCAGCACTAGCACAACAGTCATTACGCGACCGACACGTCGCGCGAACCGCGATGAACGGGCCAGGGTTAATGAAGGCATGGCACGCTCGTCATACGCTTCCGGCAAAATCATCGACCGACGTCGGCGTTTCGGCGGCGTCGAAGGATTGGCGGGTGCCGGGGCCTCGGTGGTGGCGGGCATCAACATGAAACTGAAGGCGATTTAAGGGGTGGAGCGGTGAGACAGCAATGCTACGCGGCTCAACGCATGCTGGATTGTAACAATTGACCCGTTGGCACTTGGAGCGTCCGAATACATAGTTCAGCAATTGATTCTCGGCCGGTCGCAATCACGAGTGTCCAAGACCGCTCGGGGTCGGTGAGGTAATTCAACACCTCTCGACATTCCTCATCGGGCAGCCCATCCAGCACGCTATCGATCAACAAGAGACTCGGATTGGCCGCGATCGCTCGCGCCAGAAGCAACAATTGCAAGCTTCCGGGCGACAAGGGAGCCCCGTGACTGGCCAGTGGTGTCGATAAACCATCAGGTAAGTTGTTGACGTAGGCGGACAACCCGACCGCGTCGAGTGCACGATCGACATCTTCACCGGACACGTCATTTCGTTGAAGGTGGACATTCTCTTCGATCGAGCCCGCGAAAATCTCTCCGTGACGGACGAGCTCGACGTGATTCCAAAAATCGTCCGACTGCAAATCGGCGGGTTGAACCCCATCGACTTTGACTTGACCGGATGATGGTCGGCGATGTCCATAGATGAGATCTAGGATCGTGCTCTTACCACTGGCAACGCCGCCCAGCAGCGCGAGCGATGACCCGCCGGGAACGACGACCGACAGATTCGAGGTCGAATTGGCGTTGCTGCCTCGTTTGTAACAGAGTGATGCTAGCTCAATCTTCGGGGGTGCGTCTTCGATGGATTGCAGGATGGTACCTTGCCGAGCTAGTGGCAGATCAAACAACGCACCCAATTTGTCAACCGATGCGCAGAGGTCATAAAAGCTCTCAAGATGTTTGCCGATCTTGGCAAACGCACCCACGATGACGGCCACAATCAACTCCGCGGCAACGAGTTGACCGAGCGTCAATTCGCCAATGACGACCAAATAGCCACCCAGGCCGAGTAGCGCCGTGCTAGCGAGTGCTTGCAACGTCAATGCAAACGCGATCTGTCTGAAGAGCACACGAAAGTGCTTTTTGCGATTGACCAGATAATCGTGGACAAGGTGATCGCTGCGACTTGCCGAAAGACCCTTGCCGGCGGCGGACGTAAAGGTGGTTTGGCATCGTGCGACGTCTTCCAGCCAACCTGCAATGTAGTACTTGCTCTTCGATTCCTTGATCGCCGTTTTGATGGCTCCGCGACCCAGCACGAGGATCAAAAACGCCATGCATCCAAGCAAGAGAATGTCGAATCCCAACAGAAATGGGTGATAGAAACCGAGCACGGCCATCCCGATGCCCACACTCAAGAGCAGGCTGATCCCGTCGAGCAACAAGAATGCGGCAACCTTCTGTACGGAGACGACATCGAAAAATCGATTGACGAGCTCGGGCATATATTTCGTTTCGACTTTTTCGACCGAGATGCGAGGCAAGCGATGGGCCAGATCGCCTGCAACCCGCGCAAAGAGTCGTTGTTGAATGATTTCAACGATCACCGTTTGCAAGGCTGTGATTGCGGCGCTGAATCCAAGAAACGTAAGCAGCAGAATGGCCAGGACCAGAATCGGCTGCAGGAAACGACCGAACGCCACCGTGTTGACCAACGATTCCACGGCGATTGGCGTGGCTAACGTCAGAAGTCCCACGATGAACGCGAATAAGATCACCAAATAGATGTCGGACCATTCGGCACGTAAGATCTGCTGCACGCGTTGAATTGGCCGCATGGTCCCGCCAGGGGCGGCAGCTTCGTGCACCGACGATTCGCGCCAATCAAAGGCAACGCACCGGATTCTTTGGTCGACGGCGAGCAGGGCAAGACGCGCCCTAAGTTTGGAAACCGATTTCAGTTCGACTTGTTCGCTGTCACGTGCTCGCCACCACAGCATGCGTCGACGTTTGTCTTTACGGACGACGAACCAGCCGATTTCGGGCTCAACGTCATCTTGACTAGCTGCAGTAGACGCTGCCTGGAAAAGCACGACATCAGTTCCGTCCTGGACGAGGCGAACGACCTGATCGACGGAACAATCAAGCACTGAAGGTTGCATCTGCAATGAGGACGCCGAGTCCGTCATCACTTGCCACCAACACGTTGACATTTCCAGCTCGTCCTGAGCCGCAATTTGATGGAACCCGCGAAGAACCTTGACGCGTTCGATGACCGTATGATCGCGAACAACATGATCGAGCGTCCGGGCACCCTCTTCGATCAATTGTCGGTTGTCGGGTTCCCGCGAAGGATTCGGCGAAGCGGCGTTGTTATTCATCGCGAAAACGTGAGACCCAAATGAAGCGGACGATTGAGATGCTTGTGTGTTGGCACCCCTTGCTAACGCTCATCGCGAGCGCACGCGTTACCCCAACACCGATGCACAAGACGCATCTCTGCAATGAAGGGTAGCGCTGCGGGAAGCATCATTGAAATAGCTATCGGTCACGCAACAGGTAGAAAAAATAGATTGCATTGGTGTTTTGCATTGAAAAATTCGATCGTTCGCTGAAATGATTTGGAGACGTCGATCACCGGTTCAACATGCTCGCGTCATCGCCGGAAGGATCGTTAAAACCCGTTGCCTAAGTCGTCATTCGATACCGAATGGTAGGGCCAAACGCATCGCCAATCGTCGTGGTGGTCGATGCGTACAGCGAACGAAGTGCGGCCATCGGACGATCGCGCTCACCACCTACCGGAAAGGAATCCGGATTTGCCACGGATTTTTCGCATCTCGATTTGCTCACTGCTGTTGGCAATGTGCAGTGGAAGCTTGTTGGGGTGCCAGTCCGGTCGTGGGATGCGTCGCGGCGGAATGTTGGCGAGTTCTGCCACAACCGCTTCGGCCCTTTCGGAAGCTGCTTCGAATGCTCTGCAACCCCTGGGAACCGTCGAGGATGAACCCGACGAGACCCCATTCCCGAGTGCCGAATCTTCGTCGACGCGATTAGCAGGGTTCCGTCAATCTGATTCGCTGGTAGCGGTCGACTTTCACAGCATGATCCAGTCTGACGTCACAACGCCCTCGGACCGAGAACAATTGCCAGCGCCAGAGCCGGAGCCCGATGAGAATCCAATCGGAGATGACGATTCCATCCCAGACGTCCCGTCAAGTACCAATCGATCGCTGCTTGACTTGCTGACGCGGCCGGATCCGGATGCCGCTGATCCGGACGAAGCGTTGCAATTGGAAACGGTGATTGGTTCAGTCGAAAACTTCTTTCCCGTCATTCAGTCGGCCTTCTTGGAACGGACACGGACAGCAGGCGATCAGATTGCGGCTTGGGGCGAGTTTGATACCAAGGTGAAGGGATACTCCGAGAATCAGCCGCTGGGGTTTTACGAAAATTACCAGCAGGGCGCGGGCATCGTGCAGCCTCGCTACCGCGGTGGTGAAGTTTTTGCCGGTTATCGCATCGGGCGTGGTGTGTTTGAACCGTGGTACGAGGAACGTCAGACCAACGAGGGCGGCGAGTTCAAAGTCGGCTTTGATTTGCCGCTGTTACGAAACCATGACATCGATAAGCGACGTGCCGATCTTTGGCGGGCTACGTATGATCGACAACTAGCTGAACCGGAGATTAGAGCCCAAATCATCGGTGCCGTTCTTGAAGCAACGGCGAGCTATTGGATTTGGGTGGCGGCGGGTCAGCAATACCGGATTGGATTGTTTGCCCTTGATTTGGCTGAGCGACGTAACCGTCAGGTTGCCCGGCGTGTTGAAGAAGGCGATCTCGGACCACCGTCGTTGGCCGACAATGATCGCGCGATTGCCGTTCGAAAAGCGAAGTTGCTTGATCTGCGACGCAAGCTTGAACAGTCCGCTGTCAAATTGTCTTTGTTTGTTCGCGACGCCAACACCATTCCGTTGATTCCGACCGATGAGGCATTGCCGCCGTTGCCAACGATCCCAGCGTTTGACATGGATATGGTTGATCCCGATATCCAGGTCGCGATCAACCGTCGTCCCGAGATCGACGCCATCGATATTCAATATCGACGAACGCAGGTCGATTTTGCTGAGGCTTCCAATGACACATTGCCCGATTTGAACGCGCTCGCCAACGTGTCTCAGGACATGGGTGAGCCGACGAGCTCCACGCGTGATAAGTCGGAACTGGAGTTGGAGGTTGGTTTTGTTTTCGAAATGCCGATCCAACTCCGTAAAGGTTTGGGGAAGATGCAATCAGCGCGAGCTAAGTTGCGGCAGTTGCAAATCAAACGACAATTCCAGATCGAAAAGATCGCCACCGAGGTTCGTGCCGCTGCGGTTGCTTTGCAGGCCGCGTACGGACGTGTGCAGGAGACAATGATTTCGGTTGAGTTGGCCGAGGAACTGGCTCGCGTGAGCCGTCGTGAATTCGAAGCGGGTCAGACCGATTTGCTAGATGTCTTCTTGCGAGAGCAGTTTGCCATTGAAGCGGCCGATGAGTTGATTTTGGCCAAGCTCGACTATTTGATCGCTCGGGCCGAATACAACGCCGCGTTGGCATTCGGCTTTGAGGTGCCGGTCCTGGACACGATTTCGGACCAGCAACCTTGATGATGACAGCGAGTTGTCCATCGACGCTCGCTGCGCCGCAGAGATTGATCCAGGCTCAGCGATCAAACCACTGTTTGATCGCATGCAGCGTTGTTGCGCGTCCGGCCCGAGCGATCGATGTGGTCAGGGGGATCTCCTTGGGGCAAACCGCGACGCAGTTTTGAGCATTGCCACACGCGGCGATCCCGCCTGGGCCGGAAAGCGCTTCTAGTCGTTCGGCGGCCAGCGATTTCCCGGTCGGATGATTGTTAAATAGCATAGCCTGCGAAATCGCATGCGGACCGACAAACGCCTCGTCGTAAGCGTCTTCTTTTCGAGCCTTGAACTCGTCATCGGTCTCGTCGTCCTGCTTCTCAAGCTCGACTTTCTGATATTGCGGGCACGCTTCAACACAGCATCCGCAGCTCATGCACTGACTCAACGGATAATTGCGCTCTTGATCGTCTCGCAAAATCCGTTCGCCCGGACCCATGTTGTAGTAGCTATCGACCGGAACCCAGGCTTTGACCCGTTTGAGTCCATGAAACAAACGATCACGGTCAACGCAGAGATCACGCACAACCGGAAACTTTGACATGGGCTCAAGAACGATTTCGTCGGGATTGTCGGACAACAATCGATCGACCAGAGCCGAGCAGCTTTGACGAACGCGTCCGTTGATCACCATCGTGCAAGAGCCACAGACTTCTTCCAAACACCCACAATCCCAGGCGACTGGACTGACTTTTCGACCATCGATGTTTGTGGCTTGGGCGGCAATCCGCTGTAGCACGCTTATGACGTTCATCTCCGGTTCGTACTTGATCCGGTGAAGTTCCCAGTAGGAATCCTTACCGGGTCCGTCTTGTCGACGCACGCGAACCTGGATGGATTCGGGACGATTCTTAACAGTGGGCTCGAGGGCGATCATGACCAAAGAAGTTGAGAGTGATTAATAGAAATACAGCCGCAGACCCAACGCGTCAGGAAGCAGCACCCACGAGCACTCGCGGCGTCGATTCCGCTTCTCGCTTAGCAGTCGCCCGTTCGTTCCAGACCTCTTCAATCACTTCGGCCCCAACGAGTCCATACAATCGCGGGCGAGGCGGGATCGAAGACGTGTCGACGTCCTCGTATGTCAATTCGACCTGACGAGTCTGATTGTCGTACGTTGCGATCGTGCTCTTGAGATACTTTTCGTTGTTGGCTTCGAATTCATCGCACCAGGCTTCGGCCTGAGCTCGCCGTTCGACCGAATCAGTTGCCGTTAGCGATGGCTTTGCAAAGTCCGGCTTAAAGTGGGCACCCCGACATTCGTCACGCTGCAAAGCGCCTTTTAGCAGTGCTTTGGCCAGCGGAAACATATCCTGCACGGACTTTGCGAAGATGACGTTTTGATTGGTCCAGCTTCCGGTGTCGGTCAGACAGACCTTCATGGCACGTTCGTGCAGCTCTTCGACTTTTTCAATCGCATCGGTGAGCTGGTCGTTTCGGCGAACCACCGTGGCAACGCGAGTCATCAGATCGCCCAATTCTTGGTGGATCAGATACGGGTTTTCATCGCTGCCCTGGTTGCCGTTAAGCAGATGATCATGCCGGTCTTGTTCCCGCTTGATCGCCGCTGTCAGCATGGCATCCGACACGTCATCGGCACCCGCACTTTGCGAGGCTGAGTAATTCATAATCGATGATCCGGTGAACAGACCGGTAAAGATGCACGAAAGCAGGCTGTTAGCGCCCAATCGATTGGCACCGTGGTAGTGGTAATCGCACTCGCCAATCGCGTAGAGACCTTCGATGGTGGTCATGTGATTTTGAGGTGCCCCGGCCACCATGCCACCGTCATCGCTTTTCACGTAATCGGCCCACAAGCCACCCATCGAGTAGTGCACCGCCGGGAAGATCTTCATTGGCTCATCACGAGGATCGACCCCCTGAAACTTTTCGTAAATCTCAAGGATGCCGCCGAGCTTGCGATCCAATTCGTGACGAGGAATGTGCGTGAGATCGAGGTAGACGCACATGCGGTCTTCTTCAACGGAAAGACCTTCATTGACACAGATGTCAAAGATTTCCCGAGTCGCAATGTCTCGCGGGACCAAGTTTCCGTATTCGGGATAGCGTTCCTCCAGGAAGTAGTACCGATCGACCTCAGGAATGTCTCGCGGTGAACGCACGTCTTGAGGCGTCCGCGGAACCCAAACTCGGCCACCTTCACCGCGAGCCGATTCGCTCATCAATCGCAGCTTGTCGGCACCAGGAATCGCAGTCGGGTGGACCTGAATGAATTCCGCGTTGGCGTATTTGGCACCGGCTTGGAAACATCGGCTGACAGCGGAGCCGGTGCAGAAGACGCTCATCGTGCTGCGACCATACAGCAGACCGCAGCCACCGGTCGCCATCACCACCGCGTCGGCTGGAAATGCCTCGATCGCCATCGTGGTCATGTTCTGTGCGGTCACGCCGCGGCAACGACCCGTCTCGTCCTGGATCGGTCCAAGAAAATCGTAGTACTCAAACTTGCGGACGACACCTTCGGCCTCGCGTCGGCGAACCTGCTCGTCGAGTGCGTAGAGCAGCTGCTGACCCGTCGTCGCACCAGCGAATGCGGTTCGCTTGTAAAGCGTTCCCCCAAAACGTCGGCGGTCGATAAAGCCCTCACCAGTTCGGTTGAACGGAACGCCCAATCGATCCATCAAATCGATCACCTTGGGTGCCCAGTACGCCATCTCCTTAACGGGAGGTTGATGGTTCAGAAAGTCGCCGCCGTAAACCGTGTCGTCAAAGTGCTTCCATTCGTCGTCGCCCAGCTGACGCGTTTGATCGTTGCAGCTATTGATCCCACCCTGTGCGCACACGCTGTGCGAGCGCTTGACGGGCGTGAGGCTGATCAGATCAACCTTAGCTCCCAACTCAGCCAGCTTCATGACGGAAGCGAGTCCGGCGAGACCACCGCCGACCACAACAATTCGCGGTGTCGAAGACTTAACCATGACATTTCACTCGTTTGATTTCGTGAGGCGTCGTTTCAATATGAGTTGTTGATCCGCAGCTGGCTTGGCTTCCTCTGGGATGTCTGCCTCGTTGGCAGACGCGGGCATCGCTTCACTCTCCTTTTCCCAATAAGCCGCACGTTTCTCTTCCATGGTCTCGTAAGCGAGCCCGGTTTTCGCAGCGGCCTCAAACATTTCGTCTTCGATGGCCCGAGCAACTGCGATTTCCTCGGGTCCGGGGCGGACTGCAGCCCACCAGGCGCTCGTTCCGATAACCGTCAGAAGGACGCCAAAGGCCACACAAACCTTGGTCGCACGCTGTTGGGCGGGGGGCGAAATCCAGATCCCCCAGGTAATTCCAGCGGTCCAGACACCGTTGGCGAGATGATAGACCGTCGCCCAGACGCCCAACAAATAGAACGCGGGCCAAAATCCCCAAACAAAACGATCCATCGCAATCGCAAGTGACGACGCGGCGTTGTAGGGATGAAAATTCGCGAAGCCGAGCGGCTTGACGATCGCAAGCCAAGGTCCCGCATGAAACCAGCCATGCAAATGCAATACGTGCGTCATCAGAAACACAAACGCGATCAACCCAGTCCAACGTTGCCACACGTAACGCTTGTTGCCCGTGAATTGATAGCTGCCTAGGTTGGATCGACCCGTCTTGATGATCCAAACGCCTAAGACGGCGTGAAACAGCAGTGGGAAAAAGATGCCACCCCATTCGACAAGCGGCAGTAGTCGACCGAGGCTGTGAATCAGAAACACCGCACGCTGGAACGTCTCTGTGCCGTTCAGGAGGCTGGCGTTGGTCGTCAGGTGAATCACCATGTACACGCCCAGCGGAGCAATCCCTAAGAGCGAGTGCAATCGTCGAATCCCAAACTCGTGCTTGAGAAAGAGCGATTGGCTTCGGGAAAGTTCAGGCGTGGTGGCGGTCGACACGGGTGGGTTTTCGTTCCTGCAATGTTGTCTGATCTCAGGCTGAGCTAAAGCTGCGAGCCCGAAGTCAGGGGTGAACCGACGTTTCCAGCGCGGGTCAACCGCATTACGCGATGACCGACCTCGCAGTTTACGTGGTTTGCCAGTCTCGGAATACTGATTTTACGAATTGCAGGTCTAGGGTGTCTTGGGTCATTTGTGACGCGGCCATGAAATGCGACTGAACGCCGCGTCGCAGGACGATGGTCCTTGCTGGGTTTCGGCAAATTCTCCAAATTACGTAATCGGCGGCGATGGTGGCCGTCGCTGATCGGGGTTGGTACGCTCCGGCGAAGCATGCCACCAGGATTTCGCCACACCCGGCACCCCCGAGTGATTTGATGGCCCGACGGGTCGCACGTTGCCGGGATCAATCGCCCACATCCGAGTGGCCTTCGTCACAATCGATTTGATTCGGTTCTCATGGTTTCCACGACCGCAACCCTTCAAACAGCTCGCTCCGCGGAATCACAACGACGTTCCGGTGAGCGAACGACATACCGAGCCAGGACGGCACGGACGGTTTTCGTTAGCGATCTGCACCTGGGAATCCGACAAAGCAACATCGATGCGTTCGTTGTATTCCTGCAATACCACCAGCCACGTCACCTGTATCTGGTCGGCGATTTTCTGGACGCGCGGGCTTTGAGGATGACGCGGCGGTGGCAGCCATCCTGGAATGTGGTCCTGGAGACAATTGCGGAGCTGATCGACAACGGGACGCGGGTTGCCTACACACCGGGTAATCACGACGACTATCTGCGTCATATCGAAATCCGCGATTGTGACATTTCAATCGCGGATGAGTTTTTGCATCGCACCGTTGATGGCAGGCGCGTTGCTGTGCTGCACGGCGATCAATTTGATGAAGTCGAGCATCGCGCTCACTGGTTATCCATGGTCGGCAGCATTGCTTACACGATTTTGCTGGCAATCGATCGGGCGATGAATCGCGTGCTGGTGGCAGCGGGCTTCAGACCGCGTCGGCTGAGTCGATTTCTTAAACAAAACTGCAAGCGACTGGTTCAGTGGTTTAGCGGATTCGAACGTCGAGTCGACACGCATGCGCGGGATCGTGGCTGCGACGTGATCGTTTGCGGTCACATTCATATTCCTGCAGTCCGCCGATTTGACGATCAAATCTTGTACTTCAATCTCGGAGATTGGATTGAGAACGCGACTGGTTTGGTCGAATACGGTGACGGCGAACTTGAACTAGTCGATATGGAGCGAGACCGTCATGGGTACGCAGCAGTGTTCGACAGGATGCTTTCGTCATCAAAGCCAGCGACGTTGTCGCGACGAGCCCGATCGATTCGCGACGCACTTTGCGAAGGTCTGCCGTTTGTCGAATTCGCGGATGAATGAACGCACGCGTGATCGTCATGCAGCCGAAGTACCAAGTGTGACCTCGATCGCGACGGCTGGTATCACATCGGTAATTATCGATTTGCCGCGCCGTCAACTTCGGCAAACATTGCCGCGACCGAAATCTTGAGCGTTGGCAAAATCTCACCTCCCTCAAGTGTCCCATTTTCGTCGATGACATTGCAGTTCAGTGGCGATGTGTAGACGGCGACGGAACGCGATGCTGGGTCGACTAACCAAACCAGCTGCGTTCCCGCGGCGAAGTACTCTTTTCGTTTGGTCGCCATCTCCGCAAGCGTGTTGCTTCGCGACAAGACCTCAACCGCGATATCCGGTGCGATGGTTGGCACGAGATCAGTGGGCACCTTGCGATCGGGCAATCGGTCCCAAAGAAAAAAGGCCACGTCAGGCCCGCGAACTTGGTCACAATTGGGCAACCGGATGAAACCCTGTTCGCCGCTGGTTAATCCCAAACGCCCTTCGTCTGACGCAATTCCGAAATGGCGAATGAGACAAGCTGCTAGTAATGATTCGTAAAACCCCATCGGCTTTTCCACTAGTGTTCCGTCGACGAGCTCGCAAACGACACCTTGGTCATGAGCAGCTTTCCAGTCGTCAAAGGTCGCAGTGCCCGGCGATGGCTGAGCAATAATCCGGTTGGCCGCAATGCCGCCAAGCAGAGTCAAATGATCAGCCAGGTTCTGAGGTAGTGAGGCGTGGATTGGCATGTTGGACGCATCTGAGAAATGCAAAAATGAGTGCCTTGCAACAAGCTGAATCGTAGCACGCCCATCAACGAGCGTCTTGGCAAGGTTTTTTAGTTGGCCAAATATCGATTGCGAAGACTTTCCATCAGTGGGTCGATCGAAAGGGGGCGGCCTGTGGCACGCTCGACCAATTCCGCCGCCGTGTAACAACGCCCGTGTTGGTGGATGTGCTCGCGAAGCCAGTGAAGCAGACCATCGAATTTTCCGTTTCGAAATTCATCATCCATCGACGGCATGGAATCCCGAGCTGTCGCCATGAGCTGGGCGGCGGCGAGATTGCCGAGACTGTACGTGGGGAAATAGCCGATGAGTCCCGCACTCCAGTGCACGTCCTGCAACACACCATCGGCAGCGGATGGCGGTCGAATGCCCAGCGTTGTTTCGTACGCATCCGCCCAAGCGACGGGTAGGTCGTCGGTTGAAAGATCGTTTGCGAATAGAGCTTGTTCCAATTCAAATCGAATCAAGATGTGCAAGTTGTACGTGGCCTCGTCGGCTTCGACGCGAATGAGTGATGGCGCGACATGCTGAAAACACGCATGCAGCTCCGCAGCGCTGGTCAATTTAAGATCGGGCAAGCATTCGTGAAAAATGGGAAGCGCGAATTCAGCGAACGGTAACGTCCGGCCGACAAGGTTTTCCCACAACCGTGATTGCGACTCATGGATGCCCAGCGACGCGAATTGGCCCGGCGGCAAGCCATACCACTGGATTGGCAAACCTTGTTCGTAAAGACCATGGCCAGCCTCATGCAGTGTGCCAAAGACGGATGTGGGCAAATGATCCGAATCGTATCGAGTCAAAATGCGACAGTCGGATGGACCCAGGGTCGTGCAAAAGGGATGCGATGTGGTGTCCAGACGACCGCGATTGAAATCAAATCCGATAGCTTGGGCCAACCGGTGGCTCAACCTCGCTTGACCACCAATCGGAAATGACTGACGGATCGGCGACATGTCGATGGCTTTGGATGCCTGTGGTAGTTCATCAATCAGAGGAACCAGTGCGGTTCGTAATGCGCGGAATAGATCGGTCAGTTCTCGCTCTTTTGCTCCCGGTTCGTATTCATCGAGCATGGCTTCGTAGGGTGTCTGATCATCGTCCCTGATCGCCATTGCCGCCTCGCGTTTGAGGCCGAGCATTTCATCGAGCGATGGTTGGAACTGGGAATAGTCGTCGGCGCGACGGGCGGCATCCCACGTTCCCTGTCCGCGAACGGTTGCTCCGGCAATCGCCTCAACCAGTTCGCTGGGTAGCCTGGTGGCGCGTTGATAGTCGCGGTTCAAATGATGGAGTGTGGCCCCAATCGGACTGTGAGGATCTTTGGCGGCGTCCCACGTGGACAATGCTTCCAGCCACTCTTTGACCTCCGGTGCCGTCCGCAACCGGTGCACCATGCCACGAAGTTGTGTGACCTGCTCAGCCCGAAAGTCGGCATCACCCCGGGGCATCCCAGTTCTTTCATCCCATTCGAGCAGTTCCGCGGTCGATTCCAAGCGTGCCGCGTCGCGGAGATGCTCACAGAGTGTTTTGAAGATCGCGTCATTGGATTGCATCGGGCAACTCGATGGATTGATAGCGGCGAGAATTTAGGGTGACCGGTTATCGCGTTGACGGAGGTAGATTTGCGGATTGAGCTTTGGGTCGTTGTAGAGTTTGAGCGAACGTGTCGTCACATGTCGACGACGACCGTTGGTCAGATCATCCGCAAGTTGTTGACCCGACTGGATGAGCCAATGACGCTGTGTCACGCAGAGTTGAAGCTTTTGATTGATCCAGTCATCGTCGTCTGACGTTTCGATTGGCACCGACTGGCACGGATCTGGATCTGCGATGGGCCGCCGACGCTGGATTTCTTCGCGCAAGTGATACTGGCGTAGCGCTAAAATCGAAAGTCGATCAATCACGCTGCCCAAGCTTTCGGTGTGGGGCAGCGTATCGGAGGTTACTGCGACGCCGGCATGAATCAAACAGGTTTCGATCGCATCATCGATCGCTTCAATGGCGTCATTGCGCTGTTGATTGAGTCGATCGATTGAACGCTTGACATTCGCAATGGTCGCGTCGTCAGCATCGGGAATCCGAGCACGATCTTCTTCATGCCACAGCAGAAAATTAAATCGATGCTGATTCCCGACCAAACCATCCAAATCCGAACTCGTATCGGGTTTGGCCACCGGTGACGTTTCGTGCCAATGATCGACCCATCGCGTTTGCAGCTCGGCGATGTCGCCAATGCGAGGAAGAAATTCGTTCGGCTCGCGAGCCGTCATTGACGAGCAACCAAGCCACTCAAATCAGACTTCCTTCTCTTCAATCCAGCTCATCATTCGTCGCAAGCCGATGCCGATTTGTTCGACACCATGTTGGCGTTCGCGTCGTCGTGTGGCTTTGAAGAATGGTGCTCCAGCGCGATTCTCACTGATCCACTTGCGGGCAAACTCACCACACTGGATGTCATGAAGGATCCGTTTCATCTCAGCTTTGGTTTCCGACGTGATCACGCGAGGACCGCTCACATAATCACCATATTCCGCAGTATTGCTGATGCTGTAACGCATGTACGACAGACCGCCTTGGTAAAGCAGATCGACGATCAGTTTCAATTCGTGCATGCACTCAAAATAAGCCATCTCAGGTTGGTACCCGGCTTCGACCAGAGTCTCGTATCCGGCCTTAACGAGTTCGCTGACACCGCCGCACAGCACGACTTGCTCGCCGAACAAATCGGTTTCGGTTTCTTCGGCGAAGCTGGTTTGAATCACACCGCCTCGCGTGCCGCCAATGCCTTTGGCGTACGCCAAGCCGATTTGTTTGGTTGCTTCACTGGCGCCTTCGCCCAGTGCGATCAAACAGGGCACGCCACCGCCTTTTTCGTACTCGCTGCGAACCAGGTGCCCAGGACCTTTGGGCGCGACCAACAATGCGTCGATGCCCTTGGGTGGCTCAACCTGTCCAAAGTGAATGTTGAAGCCGTGGCTGCACATCAGCACGTTGCCCGGCGATAGGTTGGGTGCTATGTGCGACTTGTAAATGTCACCTTGAACTTCGTCGGGCAACAAGACGTTGACCACGTCAGCCACTTTGGTGGCTTCGGCGATGGGCGTTGGCTTAAAGCCATGCGAAACCGCCAGATCATAATTGGCGGACCCTTCACGTTGCCCGATGATCACGTCGCAACCACTGTCCCGAAGGTTTTGCGCCTGGGCATGACCCTGCGAGCCGTATCCAAGAATCGCGATTGTTTTGCCTTTGAGATGAGACAAATCGGCGTCATTGTCGTAGTAGATCGTTGCTGCCATGAGTGAGGCTCTAATGAGATGGGATTGAGAGTGAGTTGGGACGTTGTGATGATGGGTTGGCTCGTCAGAGCCAGACTTTCTTAAGGCCAATCGTTAGGTTGATGCGATGTGGCTGAGAGAGCTGTCGGCTTCTTTTGCCAAATTCAAAGTCACGCCGTGGCGGACGCGATTGGGGTGGTGTCAGCCGAAGGTGACTCACCGGAGTCGCTGCGTACCATCGCGATGCGACCGGTGCGAACGAGTTCACGGATGCCGTAGGGGCGAATGCGTTCAATGAACGCTTGAACTTTGTTCTCGCGTCCGCTGATTTCGACCATGATTTCATCGGGTCCCACATCGACGATTTTGCCGCGAAAGATATCAACTAGCTCGCGCACTTCGCTGCGGACGCCGCCCGCCGACGGAGCTCCAACCTTGACCAGCAGCAGATCGCGTTCGACAAAATCACGAGCGCTCACGTCAAGCACGCGAACGACGGTCACGATCTTTTCGAGTTGTTTGCGAACCTGTTCCAGGACCCGATCGTCGCCTACCACCACAAATGTCATCCGCGACAGGGTTTGATCTTCCGTTTCACCAACGGCGAGCGAATCGATATTGAAGCCCCGCGATGCCAACATGCCCGAAATATGGGCGAGCACGCCGGGCACGTTTTGCACGAGTGCGGACAAGACGTGACGGGGGTGCGATTGAGACATTGAAGGGGCACGAGTGAAAGAAAGGGTCGCGATTTGCGGGGCAGCATGATAATTTTGCCTGCGAAGGCTGCCAAGGGCGGCGGCTTGACCACCCATCTCCAACCTCGCACCCTTTTCGCTTGATGGTATTTCGCATTGAGCTGCCCGTTTATCGCGGTCCAATCGATTTGCTGTTGTATTTGGTGCGACGCCATGAGCTGTCTTTAACGGAATTGGCTCTGGCCGATGTCGTCGAGCAGTACGTGGCATATTTGGAAGTGCTCAAAGAGCTCGATTTGGGCGAGGTGGGCGACTTTCTCGACTTGGCCGCCACGCTGGTTGAAATGAAAAGCCAAGCGGTGCTGCCCAAAATCGAAGATCCTGGCGATGCCGCCGAAGAGATCATCGATGATGTTGGCGACCAACTGGTCGAACGATTGCTGCAATACAAACAGATCCGCGACGCGGCCGCGGTGCTCGATGAATTGTCGATGCGATGGCAAACACGCTACGAACGACTGACCGATGATCTACCCGCCAGACGCAATGACCCCGCTGATCAACCGATTGTCGATCTGGAGATTTGGGACTTGGTCAGCGCGTTTGGTCGCATCATGCGTGAATCGGCCGGTCCGCCGCCGACGGAAGTGATCTATGACGAGACGCCCATTCAGGTTTACATGCAGCGGATTCATGAAAAGCTAGCCGATCGAGATCGGGTGCCTCTGATTGACTTGGTTTCGGTGGGGCAGCACAAATCAGCTTATATCGGCTGGTTTCTCGCGATGCTGGAACTCACGCGGCACCATGGCGCGGCGGTGCGACAGGATGATCACGGTGAGATCGAAGTCGTTCGCACCGAATCCTACAAACCGGAAGCGTTGGAGTTGGCCGACGCGTCGTCTGACGACTTGGATTGAACCTGTCGCAAACCCGTTTCAACTGACAGGCTGTTAAATCCAGTTGCTTTCTAAATCCAGTTGCTTTCAATGGACAGCAGTCGAGTGTCTACCATGCCTTCCTGCTCGCTTTCATTTCGTTTACTCGATCCCGTTCTGATCTAATCGTCTGCATGGAAAACATTCCACTGGTAACCCACGTGCATGATGGATTGACGATCGAAGGATTCTCTCGAGCGGCCGTTCAGACGTGTTGGCGGATCAACGAGCTCAAGCTGTTGTTTGATGTCGGCGTGCAGCCGTGGGATTTCATGGGCACATCGACCATGTTCATTTCGCATGCCCATCTCGATCATATTGCCGCGTTGCCAGCGTATGTGTCGCGTCGACGCATGATGAAAATGGATCCCCCGGTGATCTACCTTCCTGATTCAGCTGTGGACCCCGCGTGGGACATGTTGCAGAATTTTCGCAGGCTGGATCGAGGTGCGATGCCGTGCGAGCTTGTTGGTCTGCTCGATGGCGATGAAACGCCGCTGGGTCGCGAAATCATTGTCAAAGCGGTCAACGTGCGGCACACGATCGATGCGTTGGGTTTCATCGTTTATCAAGTGCGGCACAAATTGAAAACGGAGTATTTGGAATTGAGCGGTCGTGAGATTCGCGACCTCAAAGAATCCGGCGTTGAAATCACAACGGAAAAGCGCGTTCCAATCGTGGCTTACACGGGCGATACCAATCCGATGGGACTCGATGCCAATCCGGAGTTTTTTGATGCTCGCATCTTGATTAGCGAACTCACGTTTGCCGCACCCGAGCACCGGCGGGACAAAATTCACAAGCACGGCCACATGCATGTCGATGACTATCGCGCTCGGTCGAATCAGTTCAAAAACGAACTCATCATCGGTGCTCACATTAGCACCCGTTACAACGACACGCAGATCAAACGATTTGTCAAGAAACGACTGCCCGATATGCTCGAAGATCGATTGAAGTTGTGGCTGTAACTGACCAGCGTGATCACACCCGACATGTCGCGCTGGACCGTGAGACCGTCGACGCGCGGCAGACCGGACCCGGTTCGCAATCGATGTGGGACGCTCCGGAGGCACTATATGTGCACGTTCCGTTTTGTCGTCACCGGTGTGGGTACTGCAACTTTAGCGTCGTGACGCAGCGTGACGATCTGCAATCGGCCATGGTCGATGCCATGATCGCGGAACTAGATGCGCTGGCTGGGCAGCGTCAAACCATGCGTTCGGTGTTTTTGGGTGGTGGGACGCCAACGCATCTTCGAATCGATGAACTGGCACGATTAATCGACGCCATTGATCAAGTATTTTCCGTCGCACCGGATGCGGAGATCAGCATCGAAGCTAATCCTGAAGACATCACGGCGACGCTGTGCGAACAAATTGCTGCACTGGGGATCAACCGAATGAGTCTGGGTGTGCAGTCGTTTGTTGATAGAAAACTGAGCACACTTGAACGATCCCATAATGGTGCGGAAGCGCGCGACGCGGTTAGTGCCGCGGCCGCATCGATTGGTAACGTTTCGATCGATTTGATTTTTGGCTGTCCGGAAGAGCCGCTGGAAACGTGGCTGCACGATGTGGACATCGCCGTGTCGCTTCCGTTGGATCATGTGTCCACGTATGCGTTGACAGTTGAAAAAGGCACCGCGTTTTGGAATCGATTTCGCCGTGGTGAATTACTTGGAATCGATGAAGACGTTGAATTGGGCATGATTGAGTTCGCTGAATCAACGTTCGATCAAGCCGGTTTGAAACGCTATGAGATCAGCAACTTTGCTCGTCAAAACAGACGCTGCCAGCACAACATCTCGTATTGGTCGGGAGCCTCGTGGCACGCGATTGGGCCCGGCGCGGCGCGATTTGTTGATGGTGTGCGAAGTGTCAATCATCGAAGCCCAACGACTTACCTCAGGCGCGTGCAGTCCGGTCAAAGCCCAACCGCGGAGTCGGAATCGTTGACGGCTGAGCAAGCGGCACGCGAGCGGGCGGCGTTTGGTGTTCGCATGATCGACGGCATTGATCTGGATTTGATTGCGGATGCAACCGAGTTTGATCTCGTTAGCACGATCGAAAGCGAGCTTGCCGAATTGAGCATGCAGGGCTTAATCGACCGACATTGCAATCACATTCGCTTGACCGAGCGGGGCAAACTATTTGCCGACACGGTGGCCGCACGAATTCTTTGACCCCCGTCTTTCTCAACCCTCGCCTTTGTGATTCAGCTGCGGACGAAAACCGGCGACCACTGGCTTGATAACGATTCGTCATAGCGATAGCCATCGTCATTAAACTGATAGAGCTTTTTCAGCGTGCGGGCTTTCTTTCGCATCACCCAGCTGGCCATGCTGCCGCGGGCCATTTTGGCGAACACCGTGATCATCTTCGCTTTGCCGTTTTTGACTTCCTTGAAAGCGGGAGTGATTACCGGGGCTGACAATTGTCTTGAATCGACCGAGCGGAAATACTCTTTGGATGCCAGATTGAGTATCAACTTCGAATGGGAGCTGGCCAGTTGGGCATTGACCGCGTTGGTCAGTCGATCACCCCAAAACGCAATGAGATCCTTGGCACCCGGAGTTGCGAACTTGGTGCCCATTTCCAATCGATAGGGGAGGATCAAATCCATGGGACGCAGCATTCCATACAAGCCCGAGAGAATTCTCAAATGCGTTTGGGCGTAGTCGAGCTGTTTGATGGAAAGTTCATCGGCTTTGAAACCGCGATAGACGTCACCCTGAAAGGCGAACAAGGCTGGCCGTGCTCCATTTCGCTTGGAAGGTCGTTCCCAATCCTGAAAACGATCGTGATTGAGCTCGGCAATTGCGTCGCTGACGTTCATCAACGAGGCAATCTCGCTGGGTCGCAGCTGTTTGAGCTGGCCAATGAGCGTTTCGGATTGGGGAAGAAAATCGCAGCGGGAGGTGCCGGTTGCGGGAAGTTCGGATTCGAAGTCGAGCGTCTTGGCCGGTGAAATGAGCGTCAGCATGCTGATTGGAATTTGGAGCTTCGTGTTGAGGTACGAAGCATTCTCGGCACTCGTCGAGTCGTGGTGTCGCGTCGTCAGCCTCGATGACGACCATGACACGAATTGCAATTGACCGCACGCTTGTAAAGGCTGTTTGCGTTGTCGTCACCTGCTGCGAAGGCGTCGACCGCTGCGACCAGCTTGGTTGCTCGCTCCACCCAGTCCGCCTGATCGCCGCTGGGTGATTCTCGTTTTGGTAAATCAGCATAGATTGCTTGCATGAACGCGACCGCCTCGGGATTGACGGGCGATTTGAGAAGGTTGCGATAGAAGCGTGTTTCATGAGCCACCTGCATGACCTGAGCGATGGAAAGGCCGCCGTCCTCGGCTTCTCCGACGGGCATCTCAGGAATCTCAAGTGGTTTGGGCTTTGCGACCGTTGCGGAATCGGACTGGGTCGCAAGCCCCGGATCAAGGCGATCCGCTGCAGCCAGCGACGCGTCGGGACTCGTGCCTCGGTCCGGTGGGCCCGCCGTTTCGGCTGGGTTACATCCGGCCACAGCCGCGAAAACGAGAGGTGAAAGAACAACGAGTAGCTTTTTCATCGCTTCATCCATCGGAAATCATGGTGAGTGGAGTCCGCCTGGAATCAACAAAACGCACTACGCCATCGTGCGTCAACGTTTCGTCCCAATGATATTGCCCCGGGTGTCACCCGAACGCCTTTGCGTTGCAGCAGGTGAAAATCAAACCCGCTATGCGGCTCCAATGGAGCAGCATGAAAAAAATGGATGGGGTTCCGGTTGTATCGAAGTGCCCGGATCCGGCGGTGGTGCCGCTGCGTTGTGTTAGCACGATTGATCGCGGCAGCGGACAGCCGCGAAAGCTGGCCTCACCCGGTGGACGATGCCTAGAATCGCCGCCGAACAGACGTCCAAGCGATCCTTAGCCGCCGACCACTGGATTCCATGCCTGCAACTGCCATCGATCGCGTCGTGATTTCGTTCCGTTCGTTGGCATGTCGATTAGTCATCGGAACCGCCTTATTGTTGGCCGGGATCGCTCAGGCCCAGGCGCAGCGTGATGGCACTCGCGATGTCGCGACTCAGTCTCCCCAGGCTGGGTCCACCTCGACTCAAGTCACGGCGGATCAAATCGAGGCGCAGCGGCAACGTCTTTACAACGAACTTGCCGAGGAGTTTGCCACATTTGATCGGCTGGGGCACTTGGTTCGCCGCGTTTCCGGGTTGGTCAATCCGAGCGTGATTCACATCGAGGCTCACAAGGTCCAGGGCTCCGGTGCCTCCGCTGAATCGTTCGATGAGGCGGGCAGCGGCGTGCTGTTGTCGATCGCATCGCAATCTTGGGTGTTGACCAATCGACACGTCATTCATGGTGCCGCTCCAGATCAAATTGCCATGCGGACGTCCGATGGACGCCAGTGGAAACCGGGACGCATTCTGATGGATGCCAGCACGGACGTGGCCGTGATGCAACTTGTGTCGGAGTCGAAGGCGGCTCGCACGTCAGCACCCCCGACGGCTCGAATTGGCGACAGCGATGATGTCCAAATCGGCGACTTCGTGATCGCGATCGGAAGTCCATTTGGCTTGAACCATTCGGTCACCTTCGGAATCATGAGCGCCAAAGGTCGTCGTGATTTGTCGCTTGGTGAGGAACGCATCGACCTGCAAGACTTCTTTCAAACCGATGCGGCGATCAATCCGGGCAACTCGGGCGGCCCGCTGTTGAATCTTCGTGGCGAAGTCATCGCTCTGAACACCGCGATCGCCAGCAGTAGTGGTGGAAGCGAAGGGATCGGATTCGCAATCCCGATCAACATGGCTGTGCGGGTGGCACAAGAGTTGATCGAGCATGGACGGCTGCGTCGTGGCTATTTGGGTGTCACGCTGGATCCCGAGTTTGCGTCTGCTGAGTTAGTTCCCATGCGAGGCATGGTGGCGTCGATGAAAGTCAGCCCTGATGACAACGCAGCCACGTCGTGGCAGCCCATGCCGCGGCTAGGCGGCGCTCGCATTCGTGAGGTCCGTTCGAATTCGCCCGCTGAAAAGGCACGCCTACAGCGAGGTGATGTGATTTTGCAGTTTGGATCACAACTGATTGAGGACGATGATCACCTGGTCGCCCGAGTCGGACTGGCTCGGATCGGTGAGCCCATCGACATGGTGATTTTGCGTGACGGACGACGTTATCGCAGCAGTGTCACGTTAACACTGTTGAAGTAGCCGTCTCCTTGGCCATGACGATCGTCATCTGCGCGGTGCCGCCTGGCGTCGCGAGACGATCAATCAAGGAATCCAGCAAGCGGTTGTTCTGGAACGGGCAACTTCAAAAGCGGCGCGAATTCGGCGGTTTGCTCGTCAACCTCTTGCAGGATCTCACGCATTTTGTCGCTGCCGAGTCCGCTTAGCTGATCAAAGCCCATTGAGAATTGAGCTCGTTCGCCCCAGTCGTTGTCGGCACACGACGGCAGCATTGACGCAAGGGCCACACAAGCGGCGGCTTGATTCGCGGAGTTGTCGGTTGCCTCGTCGAGCAATTCATCAATGCGTGTGTGCTGCGCAATCAGGCTGACAAACTCACTGGGAAGATTCCAGCGTGTCGCCAATAAGGCGGCGGCATCAGCGTGATCCCAGCCAAATAGTTCCTGCTCCAAACCGCTGAGTCGTTTGCCTTCCGAAGCGCGCTTTTGCACGAGTTCTTCGTATTGCTCGGGCAATTCTTTGAGCAACAACGGAATGGCCATGTCTTGAAGCAGTGCTCCGGCGAACAGGTCCTCGGCCGCCTCGAGTTTTAGCAGCCGTCCCAGCTTGCGTGCAAAGAGGGCTCGCCGGAGGGAATCCTGCCACAGAGCCTTCAAGTCAAATGGTCCAAACTTTGGGTTGGGGATCACGCTAAAGACCGCATTCCACAATGCAAAATTGGTGATCGCGCGAGAGCCCACAAGCGTGATGGCTTGCGGGACACTCATGATTTCGCGGCTGAAGCCAAAGTACGATGAGTTCACAAAGCGAAGCACTTGCCCCATCAAACCCGGATCGGCTTCGATCGGTTTGGCGAACTCGGCAGGGCCCGCGTCATCACGCTGCGAGAGTTGAAGGAGTCCAATCGCGCTGTGTGGAAGTGCCGGTAACACATCGGTGTGAAAAACATCTTCGAGTTGCATCGGGTCGACGGCGGTACTCATGCGAAGCTTACCTTCGGTGCGCAAGAGGGTTCTGGTTTGAAACAGGCTCACGGGAAACCTAGGTCACAATCCGCTTGCGAGTTGTCGCGGATTGTGACGAACTGCGCTTAACTCAACATTCGGCAACCGCGACCTTGCAGATGCGTTGCAGCAAGGTGACATGTGATGACGGTTGGCCACACAATGTTGCGTTTCGGCAACAGCGGATAGGTCAAGAGAAAAGGAATCGTCGTGGTCCGCTTAATGCATGCGTTAATCATCGCCTTCTGTGAAAACCTCTGAGCCGACGGCGCTAGCCGCGGGTCCGAAGTTGTGGGCCTCACGCCTTGTTTCCAATCGAGGCCAGACGCTAACACGTTGGGCTCAGAGGTTGTCGGACAACCGGTAAACCGAACTTTCGTTGATTTGCGTGATGGAATTGACGTTGCGGATCAAACTTACTGATCAATTGTGACCATGAGATTGACTGAAGCTGCCGAGGATGTGTCGCCCATCGAGTTCTTGCGACATCGATTACGTCGCACCGCGTTCATGGCCGCTCTGCTCGGCATCATTCATGTTGGTGCGAGTGTGACCGTTGAGCGGACGCCGGATTCAGCATCCCTGGATGCATCTGCACCCAACTCGGTTGCACCACCGAGCTCTGTAGTAAGCGACCGTGGCCGCCAGGATGTGTTTAATCAGGTGGGTCCCAGGGAGATCCTTCCGGCTGGCTGGCATCGGGTTGAAGGGCGATGGACCAAACGTGTCCAACCCGTGGTCGATAATTAAGGCAACGCGGATCGGGCATCAAATCCCAGCTGTGGACAACCTGTCGATGTTTTTCGATTGAACGCCCGATTTGGGCAATACGATCGATGAGCTGCAGCGTAAGATTCGCACTGCACAAATTCGTCCTTAGGAGACAGGAAACACGGATATGGCCAAAAAACCACGCATGGCGACTGCCGCCGCTTCCAAGGGTGTCAAACTCGATCCGGGCATGAAGGCGGTTCTCGATAAAGAACCCGGGCTAAAAACAACGCTTCAGCAAATTGAAAAAACGTTTGGCGACGGCGCGATCATGCCGCTGGGTGCCTCGCAAAAGCTAGCGATCGATGGCATCCCAACCGGAAGTCTATCGCTTGATATGGCGTTGGGTGGTCAGGGCATTCCACGTGGACGAATCATTGAAGTCTTCGGACCGGAAAGTTCCGGAAAGACGACTTTGGCGCTGCACATTGGTGCCGAAGCCCAGAAGAAAGGCGGTATTGCCGCGATCATTGATGCCG
>JBCCJB010000006.1:0-25690 GCA_039028015.1 Planctomycetota bacterium | reverse complement strand
TGTCGATCTTGGCCGCACGCGTCTTGACCATGTGCTCATGGTTGGCGGGATCATAGGACACGTTTCCAGTCCCATCCTCTTTTTCCAAACCGCCGACGCGGTGCATCAATTCGGGTGTTCCAGGGATCGCCCAAGGCCTGGCTAGGTTGTCGTTTCGATCGTAGGGCAGGAACGGACCGTCATCTGGTTTGGATGTCGGATGGGTGCAGCGAATCTCATCGAGCTCAGCAACATTGGGAATCCGCCAGGGTTCGCTACCATTGGCGATGTAACCATCTGAAAGCAACATCACCGGCACCATGCACTCGGCGGCGATGCGCCATGCTTCGATGGCGATGTCAAAACAGTCTCCCGGACTGCGAGGTGCCAACACGGGCATCGGTGCCTCGCCGTTGCGTCCGAACATGACCTGCATCAAATCGCTTTGTTCGGTTTTGGTCGGCAAGCCGGTGCTGGGACCGCCGCGTTGCACATTGATGATGACCATGGGCAGCTCAAGCATCACGCCCAATCCCATTGCCTCACCTTTGAGCGCGATGCCCGGACCGGAACTGGCCGTCACCGCCATGGTGCCGCCAAAGGCAGCACCGATGGTCGCGCACATCGCCGCGATTTCATCTTCGGCCTGAAACGTTCGCACGCCGAAGTGTTTGAACTTCGTCAGCTCGTGCAAAATGTCCGAGGCTGGGGTGATCGGATACGTTCCAAAGAACAAGTCTTTGTTTGACTTCTTCGAGGCTGCAATCAAACCCCATGCAACGGCCTGATTGCCCATGATGTTGCGGTACGTGCCCGGCTCGAGTTCCGCAGCTTCAATTTGATAGCTCTCGCCGAACTCTTCCGTTGTCTCGCCAAACGCCCATCCGGCTCGCAAAGCAGCCATGTTGGCCGCTGCCACGTCCGGTTTCTTGCCAAACTTTTCTTCAATGAATCGAATCGTTGGATCCAGCGACCGACCAAACAGCCAGTACACCAGACCCATCGCGAAGAAGTTCTTGCAACGGTCAGCGATCTTCGCGCTCAGCCCATGCTCGGAAACGGCTTCTCGCGTCATCTTGGTCATGTTGACCTTCACGACGCGATACGAATTCATCAGCACTTCCGCGTCCAGCGGATTCGAATCGACCTTAGCGAGCTTGAATTCCTTCTCGTTAAAGCCATCTTCGTTCGCAATCAGGATGCCGCCTTTTCGCAGGTCGCCAATGTTGGTCACCAACGCTGCCGTGTTCATGACAACGAGCGCGTCAAGCGTATCACCCGGCGTGAAGATCTCTTCGCTGGCAAACTGAACCTGAAATCCCGACACACCGGCTCGAGTCCCTCTCGGAGCGCGGATTTCGGCGGGGAAGTCCGGAAAGGTCGCGACGTCGTTGCCGGCCAGTGCCGACGTGTTGGTCAATTGCGTTCCGAGCAGCTGCATCCCATCACCAGAATCACCCGCTAAGCGGACGGTGATCACAGAAACAGCTTGGACGTTCTTCGATGTTGTGCTGGACAACGGGGTCGAGGGTGCGGTGCTCATGGCTACTAGGAAGGAGGTATCAAAATGCGTTCTCGCCGCCGAAAGCGTTCAAACCGTTCAAATCTTGCCAGCATCACAATCTACACCGGCGGCGAAGTGGACCCCAGGGCTGAAATCGCTACCCGGAGGGGAACGTAACGATTGTATCGATCAATCCAGCCCAAAAACTGACGCGAAATCTGAGGTTTTTCGCGTTTTCAGGTCGATGCCCGCTGTGTTTCGCGAACGAAGACCGCCAGCTCGGTTTCAAACGTCCGGGCATCAATCTGGTAGTTCGGCTGGGCGTCGGTGTGCTGATTGCAGTGGTTGACCAGCACACGATAGAGAAACCGAAACAGGTGCCTTGGCACCCGAAGCGACTCAAACGCGCTGAGCGTTCGTTCATATGACAATTCGTCTTCAAACCAATCCTTGGGCTCGGGCGATCGCCCCTCAGTGGCACAGGCCATCATCCGGCTGCGGGCAACGTCGTAGAGGGATTCGCCAGTCCAAGAGAATTCCGGAATCACGTTTTGCTTGTCCAAGCGAGCCCGCTCATGAAATTCACGCGATTCTCGCTGCGTATCGGCATACAGTTCTTCGGGCAGCATCAGCTTGAAACCCAGCCCCGGATGCTTCAGCAATTTGTTGTCCAACAGCGGCCAAACAAAACGACGCATCAATTCGGGTTTGCCACCGGTCAAATGGGGTTCATCGACGCGATCCATCAAGACAATCACACCGGCGAAGTCCAGCCGCGATAGTAAGCTTTGAAATTTTCGCAGCAACTCATATCGGTCATCGGTGCGGTCATACCGAGGCATTGGTTGGCTTTCCAAATCCCGCGATGGGAATTGCAGCAAGACCTTTCGCAGGGCACCGGTTTCGCGTTTGCCGACACGCATGTGTTTGTGGATCCCGCGAGCGGCGAAATGACATCGGAACCAGCGAATCAAATACGGGATCTTTCCGGCCGTGACCAGAATCGGAATCAACCACAACAAATTCCATGTCCGCACACCCTCTTCATCGGCCGACGTGGCAAACAACCAGCCCACAACCAACACCACGATGAGGCTCCACGCGGCGGCAAACCAAAAGTCCAGCGAAGCGGTCCAGTTGCTGTAACCGAGTCGCTTTCGGAGCAAATCAAACCGCCCATCAAAAGTGGCCGACGTCGACTGGTCGTAACAAGCCGCCAGTAGCAACAGGTCTCGCGATTGGTTGCGGTCGAGCTGCGACAACTTACTCGAGTCGATCAAGTTGCCCGTTTGCGACTGAGGCTCACCGATCCCCGATTCATCTCGCAGCGCCTGATCGACCAAGTCCGTCACGCCCAGGCATAGGATCGAATCCATGTGATCCCACAAACGCCATGCGTCGAGGGCCTTTTCGGGCTTCTTGGCCGTTCGCCGCCCGAGTCGCTCGCAAAAATGATCGAGGAACGGATTGAAGTCGTCGTAACGGATGATGTGAACGCGTTGCGACGGATTATGTTCGTTGAACGTGACAAGATGACGATCGATCTGCAAACGCATCGCCGTTTTGCCGCTGCCCTTTGGACCAAAGATAATCGCCGTCGCAGGCTCGGTCGGGTCGCCGTAAACCTTATCCCACGCTGGGTGATAGGCGTTTTCGATGCAGTGTTGCTTGAAGACCGGATCGGTCTGAGCGTCCTCTTCTGCAAATGGATTGCGGGCGATGCCGTGATGTTCGAGGAAGCTTTGCGTATTCATTGGATTGGGCCGGGCGGCCCAGCGTTTGGCTGTTGGCGTTAAGCGGGTTGGCGTGTTTTGTATGACGGATTTCCAAGTCCGTCGACGAGCACTGCAGGGGCACTCGCTGTCAGGACGGACTTGGAAGTCCGTCCGAAACTCAAACACGCATACAACGCCGCATGGGTCCACCAATGATAGGAATGATGTCGGCTTCCCCGAAAGTACCACACGCTGTCGCGAGAACTCCGACACCCAATCGCCAATTGCTACCGACCCACCGCCAACCAACTCACTCCACCGACTTGATCATGGTCTCAAACGCATCCGCGTTAGATTCGATGACCGACTTGGGACCGATCATTTTGATGAAATAACTTGGTCCCGATCCGTCCGCCGCGATCGGCTTGACCAGAATCGCTCCCAGCATGGCGTAGTTGTCTCGCATCACCTTTCGACCGCCTGAAAACGGTCCGCCGCCCATGGTCTCCGCGTATTTTCCGGACACTTTCAGCAGATAAGCATTGAAAGGGCCCGACTTAAATTCCTTCGTGTCGCCGATCTCCTTGTCGTCGCCGCCAAATTGACCTTTCCAGCGATCCAGGTTGGCCTGGATGCCACCACCGGCGGCCATCATCGTCACCCGTGCCGTCTCACCCCCATCGTCGGAGGCGGCAAATTCATGAGCAATGATCCGACTTTGCTTTTCAGCCGCCGTGAACGCTGCGGGAACGGTCATCGTCGAGCCAAACACGTTGATGGTGGTTGTCGGGGACGCGTCGGCAACCGCCTCATCGGCTGACGCGCGCTCTCGTGCGAAGGTGCAACACATCACCAACAAGCCCAAAACACTCACTCGCAAACACATCGATCCAGGTCCCAGATTCATAACGGAAGTTGGTCAAAGACAAAATGCAGGCACGAATACCTAAATATTTTCGGTTGACAGCACAATAGTTACTCGTCGACTGCTGTGATTTAAACTGTGGTGGTGATTCTAGCCTTGCATTACTTCTGAGATTGTCGCGAAGTGATTCGTTTTCCCCATGCTTTGGCCGTTCTGCTAGCGATGGTTGGTCCCGTTGGGCTGACTGTCTCTTTCGAGGCGTTTGCTGAGACCAGTACCGAGGCGAATGCGACATCCTCCATCCAATCACAAGAAGCGAGAGCTTTCCTAGTTCGCTATTGCCAGGATTGTCATGCCGATGGCGAGCGTGAGGGCGGATTCGATCTGGAGTCGCTCTCGATGGACATCACCGACGAGGCGACCTTTGCTCGCTGGACACGGGTGCTGGATCGAGTGCAATTGGGCGAGATGCCACCGCCGGACGCGGACACCATCGCACCAGACGAATTGCGTTCGTTCGTGACCCAAGTCCAGCCGGTCTTGGCCAATCACCATCAATCAGCAAAAGGCACGACGCTTCGCCGACTCAATCGCAACGAATACCAGAACACGCTGAACGACCTCTTCGGGACAAACTTGGACCTTCGAAGCACATTGCCCGAAGAGGGTCGGTCGCACGAGTTCGAAAACATTGGCGACGCGTTGGGCATGTCGATGGTGCATCTTCAAAAATACCTCGACGCCGCCGATGCGACCATTGACGCGGCCATCAGCCCCTGGGAATCAAAGCCACCACAACAAACGATCACGGCCAGTTACGCCCAAACGCGCGAGGGTGAGCGATTTATCGGTGAACTCTGGAAGAAGCTTGGCGATGATGCCGTCGTTTTCTTTCAGAACTTCGGTTACCCAACCGGCATGTTGCGTGAGACTTCGGTCAGTATTCCAGGCCGGTACCGCATCCGAATCACCGGATATGCCTATCAGTCCGATGAACCGATCACGTTCCGGGTCGGTGGCACCAGTTTTGTTCGGGGCAGTGACAAACCGACCTATGGCTATGCCCAATTGCCTCCTGGTGATCCCACGCAGGTCGATGTCACCGTCGTTGAGATGACTGCCGACATTGCCGAACGCATGATGTTGACGATCGATCCATGGGGGTTGTATCCGGTCGATTACAACATCCGCACCGAAGGTGTGGATGGCTACACCGGCCCGGGTCTTGCGATTCGAAAGGTCGAGTTAATTGGACCGATCATTGAGGAATTCCCCAGTCGTGGTCAGCGGCTGCTTTGGGATGAGTTTGATGTGACGGCGTTGCCCAAAAGGCGAAGCAATAGCGACACGCAGTATCAAGTCACCGCCGACGATCCATTGGCCGCAATGACCCGCACCCTTCTGCGACTGGGTCGACTGGCGCTTCGGCGACCCGTTACCCCGGCCGAGCTCAAGCCGTATCTGGAACTCTTTGAGCGTGAACGATTATCGAAATTAAAACAAATTGATGCGCCGGAGAAATCAGCCGATGTCGATCTGCAATCGGCCATCAAAACATCCGTCACAGCATTGTTATGCTCGCCCGATTTTCTCTACCTCGTCGAACCACCGGGAAAATTGTCCGATCACGCGCTAGCTGCCCGACTGTCGTACTTTTTGACGCGATCGTCACCTGATCAATGGCTGCGCGAATCCGCCAATGCCGGGTTATTGACGGATGACCCCGGGACATTGCTTTCGCAAACACAACGACTGTTGCGGGATCATCGTGCTGAGCGTTTTATCAACGATTTCACGGACGCTTGGTTGAACTTGAGAGAGATCGATTTCACCAGTCCGGATCAGAAATTGTTTCCCGAGTTCGACAAGTATCTCCGCGACTCAATGATTCGTGAGACGCGGCAGTACGTCAGCAGGATGATCGACGAAAACCTCCCGGTCTCGATGCTGGTTGATTCTGACTTTGCGATGCTCAATGAACGGCTAGCGCGGCATTATGGAATCGACGGCGTCGAGGGGCCCGAGATTCGTCCGGTCGCACTGCCACCGGGCCACATTCGCGGTGGCCTCCTAACTCAAGCCAGTGTCTTGAAGGTCTCCGCCAACGGAACCAACACCTCTCCCGTGGTGCGAGGCGTTTATGTGATGGAGCGCATTTTGGGACAACGTCCGCAACCGCCACCACCAGGAATTCCAGGCGTGGAGCCCGATATTCGTGGCGCATCGACACTGCGACAGCTGCTCGATCAGCACCGCGACATGGACAGCTGTCGCAGCTGCCATCGTCAAATCGACCCACCCGGATTTGCACTGGAATGCTTCAATCCGATCGGTGGCTATCGCGATCGGTTTCGTAGCTTGGGCGTTGGCGAATCGGTTCGTGACGAGATCAACGGACGCCGCGTTCGCTACAAACTGGGACCCGCCGTTGACGCCAGTGGCGAGCTCGCCGACGGCCGCCAATTCGATGACTTTCAAGCCTTTCGAGAACTACTGCTAGCCAATCCAGACGTGTTAGCACGAGCGATGCTGACCAAACTGGCGACCTTTGCCACCGGTCGAGAAATGGGCTTTTCAGATCGAGAAACTCTGGACCAATTGGTGATAAAGACGCGCGGCGGTGGCATGACCGATCTAATCGAAGCCGTGGTGCTCAGCGATCTGTTCCAATTCAAATAGCGAGACAAATGTGAGCACTGATTCCTTCAGTCCATTTCGGCAAACGTCGTCCCCCAACTCTTCCCAGCCGAGGCACCGATGTTGATTCCGTCACGACCTTTGAGTCGCCGCAGTTGGCTTCGTGGCAGCGGGGCAGCTGCGATCGCGTTGCCATGCCTTGATGCCATGGGAACCTCGCTGGGACAACAAGTGCTTGCCGCCGATCAAGTGGCAACGCCACCGCGTAAGTTGGTCGCGATCAATTCGGGGTTGGGATTTCACGCGCCGCATTTGTTCCCTGATCAACCCGGCACGCTGAGTCCATCGACGCCTTACTTGAAACAAATTCGCAATCATTTGGATCGCGTGACCTTGCTATCGGGACTTTCGCATCCTGAACAACAGGGCAACAACGGACACGCCTCCTCGATGACATTTTTGACGTCAGCGCAGCGTCCCGGGCTGGCTGGTTTTCGCAACACGATCTCGCTAGATCAACAGATTGCCGGCCAGGTTGGGTACCAGACTCGTTTTCCGTGTTTGGTGTTATCGACGCGTGGGGGCGATTCGTTGTCTTGGACTGCGGGCGGCGTTCCGATACCTGGTGAAAGCTCGCCAGCAAAGCTTTACAAGGCGATGTTTATCGACGGCAAACCCGACGAGGTGGATCGCGAAATTGAGGGACTGCGGCGAGGTCGAAGTATTTTGGACGTCGTTGCTGAAAGAGCCTCGCAATTGGAACGGCAACTTGGTGCTCGTGATCGACACAAGCTTGGCGAGTACTTTGCATCGATTCGCGATTTGGAAATCCGGCTGCATCAAAGCGAAGATTGGGTGCGACGCCCCAAGCCTCACGTGGATGTTTCAGAACCACGCGACATCACCGACAAGCAACAGGCGATCGAGCGGCAGCGATTGATGTACGACGTCATGGCTCTCGCGCTGCAAACAGACTCCACTCGAGTGATCACCTTTCACATTGGTGGGCTCAATGCGGTGCCCCAGATCAAGGGCGTGCAGAGTGACTGGCATGGTCTATCTCATCATGGCAAAGACCCTGACAAAATCGCCGAATTGAGACTGATCGAAGAGGCCGAGTTCGCCGCCTTTGGAGATTTCCTGGGCAAACTGCGATCGATCAAGGAAGCCGACGGGACACTGTTGGATCAAACGATGGTGATGTTTGGTTCCAACCTTGGAAACGCAAGCGCCCACGATTGACATAACCTTCCAATTTTGGTTGCCGGAGGTGATTTCTCGCATGGCAACTACGTGGCCCACGACGCGGATCGCAACACGCCGCTCGCCAACCTGTTTGTGACCTTCGCCCAAAAAATAGGTTTGGAGACGGACCAATTCGGAAGCAGCACTGCCGCCGGCGTTCGAGGTCTCAGCTGAACCGGATCGTAACAGGCACGTTCCCATGTGCCGTCCGCAGTCGGTGCCAGTTGGTTCTTTTAAATTCCGCACAAATTCGGCACGCGGAGCGCGCCGGCTACTATGCTCGGTCTCAGTCGACGTCTTCATACTCCTCATCATCGTCGACGCTCGCGTAGTGAGCCTGACTGGACGTCGTTGAGACGGACTCCAAATCGGAATCAGCGTCATCGTCGACTAATTCGGTTTCCAGACCCTGCATTGCCTGCCACTGCGCCATCGTGATTAGCACTTCGCGAGACTTGGATCCGTTGTATTGACCGACAATGCCATCCTCGGCCATGTAATCGATCAAGCGTGCCGCACGACCGTATCCAATGCCAAGGCAACGCTGGATGAGCGATAACGATCCACGTCCCTCACGGACCACGACCTCAATCGCACTCTCGTAGAGGTCATCCTTCTTGCGCAGCTGATCGACGTTCAGATCGCCCGCTTCACCGGCTTCCTCGTCGACTTTCAAGTTCATCAACTCGCCGACAAAATCCTGTGCCAACCCGTCGCTGCAGTGGTCACAAACGCGATCAATTTCGGCATCGGACAGGTATGTTCCCTGACCACGTATCAACGTGCTGGTTCCTGGCCAAAGGAACAACATGTCACCATTGCCAAGCAACTTGTCGGCGCCATTCTCATCAAGCACAACCCGGCTGTCCGTCTTACTAGCGACTTGAAAGCTCAATCTCGCCGGCAGATTCGACTTGATTAAACCGGTGATCACGTCAACGGTGGGTTTCTGCGTTGCCAGTATCAGGTGAATGCCGACGGCGCGACTCTTTTGTGCCAACCGGATAATGTGTTGCTCGACGTCTTTGCCCGCCGTCATCATCAAGTCCGCCATTTCATCCGCGACAATGACAATGAACGGCAGCTTGTCGGGAACGTCAGTGGGTCCGTCTGACTCGTCAACTTCCAACCGATGGAGCACTTCGTCACGGCCAAGATCATTGAAACTATTAATGTGACGAACACCAACTTTGGCCAACAACGAATAACGTTCCTCCATCTTTTCCACCGCCCATCCCAAGATCGCCTCGGCTTTCTTCATGTCCGTGATCACGGGGTGCATCAGATGAGGCAGCCGCCCGTATCCTGACAGCTCGACCATTTTGGGATCGATCATCAGCATCCGGACTTCGTCGGGCCGACAGGTCATCAAGATGCTGGTGATGATTGCATTGAGACACACCGACTTGCCCGTCCCCGTTCGACCGGCGATTAGCAAGTGAGGCATTTTGGCTAAGTCGACCGGCATCGGTTCACCCGACACGTCCTTACCCAAAAACACGGGGATGTTGAACTTCGCCAGCTGATCACCGGATGTCTCTTCGATCACATCACGAAGACGAACGACCTGGCGAATTTCGTTGGGTACCTCGATGCCAACGGTGTTCTTGCCTGGAATCGGCGCGACAACTCGAACGCTGGGCACGCGAAGTGCGATGGCCAAGTCGTCCGCCAACGCACTGATCTTGTTGAGACGCAAACCCGCTTCGAGCTCAATTTCATATTGAGCGATGACGGGTCCAATTTCGACGTTGGTGACTTGGACCTTGTATCCAAAACTCTCAATCGTCTTTTGAAGCAGCACGCTTTTCTGCAGCGCCTCGGCATGTTGCTCCTCGTAGTCAAAGCCGTCGCTACCCTCAAGCAACTCCAAACTCGGCAAGACGTAGTCCGAAACATCGCCTGCAGCATTTTCCTGCACCGCCGCATCAAGTTCGCGTTGAGCCTCGCGACGTTTGGGAAGTTTGATATGCGGTGCGTTAATGGAAACAGTTGCGTCCGAATCCGTTTCGGTCGGCGTGTCCTGACGCAGGCGAACCGGTTCCTCGTCAAGCATCAAATCACGCGAGATCGACTCCACTTCATCAATATCGCTCTCGTCGTCGTCATCCCAGTCAGACTCTTCGTCAATGATGTCGCCCAGTACCGCAGCGTCGGCCGAACCAACGACGGACGCGGCCGACGCATCGCCACCACCACGCTTTTTGGGAGTGTGAAACTTGATGGTGGGACCGCTGGACTCACCTTCCGTAACCAATTGCGACTCTGATTCGGAATCGGAATCCACGACGGGTTTGCCTTGCTGCTGATCTTCCGTCGACGAATTGACCGATGCACGGTCACCATCGATTAGAATGGGCGCGTCGAGATCAGTGAACGGCTGGCGACGACGTCTGGCTGGCATCACCGCCGCGGCGTGATGTGCCGCGTGATGGAATGTGCGGCGTGACACGTGCGCCCCGCCAACGACCATCTTTTTACCGACACCGACCAACATGTAATCCGTGGTGAGTAACAAGCCCACCGCAAGGGTCGCGAGCGTCAGTATCCATGAGCCGGCTGGATGAAAGTGCTGAAGCAGCCACGTCGACGTCATCGCGCCGAGATAGCCACCACATCCGACCACGGGCATCTTGGCCAAATCGAACGGCAACATCGCCGCGGCGGTGGTCACGGCAATCAAGACAACGCATCCACCGAGCGATCGCAAGACTGGTGCGTTCATGCCGCCACGATGCAACAGCGCCGTCGCGACGCCACCGCCCGCCGCAATCAGCAGGGCCACGCCGATCCCAAAGGCATCGAGCAGCATCGATGATAGCAGTGCCCCCAATCCACCGCACGCATTGGTGATCGTCGCATTTTGCGGGTACACCGTTGGGTTGGGTTGATAAAGCAGCGATAGCGGATATGCCGGTGTCACAACCGGATCAGCCGGGTCATGGGTCGTGATCGCGACCAGTGTCAGCAGTGTGAGCGCGACCAATACCAATGCGGGCACATCGCGGCGCAGACTCACCGAACGAGCTTCGGCGTCAGAAGTCTTAGCGACGGCGTGAGACATGCGATGCGTGGCGTTTGAGGAAGCCAGCCGGCGGCGATTCCAGCCGTTAGCGTGACCAATCACGACCGACTCCGAATGATAAGAGTCCGCCTGATCGGACAATCGACACAGGCTGCCGGTGCCCTACAACGCACGCGCCCCCGGCGTCATAATCGGTCTCCAGTCGCATTCGAATTGGTCTCCGCCGATGCCACTGTCCACCACTTGGGGCCGGTACCTCGTCACCAGACTGCCGTCGCCCATTTCATGATCGTCCGATCCACAACGTGTTTCACGCGACCAACTGCGTGATCATCCTTCTCTTTTGGTGACGTAAAGGCATTCCATGTTTGACGACAAGATTGAGTCACTGGCCGTTACCTTTGATGATGTGCTGTTGCGACCCGCTTATAGCGAAGTGGTGCCCAGCGAGGTCGACGTCAGCAGCCGTTTGACCCATCGCATTCGGCTGCAGATCCCGTTGCTGTCATCGCCCATGGACACGGTCACCGAAGCCGAAATGGCCATCGCCCTGGCGAAAGAAGGCGGCATGGGCATCATCCACAAAAATCTTTCGGTGGACCGCCAGTGCGAAGAAGTGCTGAAGGTCAAACGCTCCGCCAACGGCATCATCGTTGACCCGGTCACGCTACCGCCCGAAGAGAAGGTCGGACGAGCCGCCGAATTGATGGACCAAGCCAACGTGTCGGGAATTCCAATTGTCACGGACGATCGGACGCTGGCCGGGATCCTGACGCGTCGGGACTTGCGGTTTTTGGAGGACCCCGAAAAGCCCATTTCCGAGGTGATGACGCGCGAAAACCTCGTCACAGCCGTGGGAGATGTGAGTCTTGCGCAAGCTGAGAAGATTTTGACGGAAAAAAGGGTCGAGAAACTTTTGCTGATTGACGAAGAAAGGAAACTGACGGGGTTAATCACGATTCGCGACATCGACATGATGAATCGGTTCCCACGGGCCTGCAAAGATCCGCGGGGGCGATTGCGTGTCGGCGCCGCCATCGGCGTCAGCGATTTTGACCGCGCCGAGCAATTGCTCGATCGTGGCGTTGACTTGCTGGTGGTCGACTCGGCGCACGGACACAGTCGCAACGTGATCGAAACCGTACGTGAGTTGAAGGAACAAAAGAGTTGGGACATTGATGTCGTTGCCGGCAATGTGGCGACGGCTGACGGTGCGCGAGACTTGATCGCGGCCGGAGCCGACGCGATCAAGGTGGGCATCGGTCCCGGGTCAATCTGCACTACACGCGTGATTAGCGGCATTGGGGTTCCCCAGGTGTCGGCGATCTTGAACTGCGTGGCAGCGGCCCACCAGAAAGACATACCCGTAATCGCTGATGGCGGCATTCGCTTCAGCGGTGACATAACCAAAGCCCTAGCCGCGGGCGCGAGCACCGTGATGATTGGCAGTTTGTTTGCCGGTCTGACCGAAAGCCCCGGCAAATTGATCCTTTATCAAGGACGCACCTTCAAGGCGTACCGCGGTATGGGATCGATGGGGGCAATGGTGGAAGGAAGCAGTGATCGGTACCGCCAAAAAGGCACCGCCGCGGGCAAATTGGTTCCCGAAGGTGTCGAGGGGCGCGTGCCGTTCAAAGGTGCCCTGAGCGATTACGCCTATCAATTGATTGGCGGACTTCGCGCAGGCATGGGATATCTCGGAACACGGACGATCGACGATTTACGACGCGACGCGAAATTCACTCGCGTTTCGGCGGCCACGGTGAGGGAGAACCATCCGCATGACATTACGATCACGCAGGAAGCGCCCAATTACAGTCCCGATGTGCCATCGGGTGACGCTTCATAACACATCGTTGCTCCTGAGAGACTGTTTTAAAAGGGTTCTGAGATTTCGGCCGAGCATGGATGTTCAGCCGGCGCGTCGCCTTGGATGGTTCGCAATTGTTGTCATCGCGGCGGTTTCATCGGGCAATGCGCAACAATTCAACGCGTCGGCCTCACCCTCTTATCAGCCCCCAACGACGGGCTGGCGATCGGTGCCGCAGATTCGTTCATCGGAAATCGTAAACCCTCAGTCGACAACCAACCCGACGCCTCATTCGCCGCGACGACCAGGGTGGAATCTTCGTTGGCGGAGCAGCGGTGAAGCTGATCGTCGCGCTGATCACGCGATCAGCCAACAGGCCTTCGCTGCACCGCAACGACAAACGGTGTCCACATCAGACGTTGAAACCGTTGTCTATCAGGCTCAAGCCCAAGCCCAATCGAGCTTTGTCTTACCAACCGAGCCAGCCCCATCACCGACCAACCCCTCGCCGATCAATCAGCTGCGTGGCGATTCAATCGAATCGATGCTGCCGCCACCGGCGCCCAACACGATTGATCCCGCCGTGCCTCCGCCATCCATTCCAGCGCCGGCACCAACACCGGAAATGACGCTGCCCAACGAGGCATCGATGCGAGACTTCCTAGAAGACGCTGAGCCGATTCCCGCACCGGCACAACCCGAAATCGATGATCAAGAATTACCAAACAAGGGCGTGGAAGATCGCGACATAAATGATTTTGACCGCAATCCGGAATCGCCATCCGATTTGGAACGCTTTGATCCCAACCCGTTTGGTGTCGATGCGTTGTCCGAACAGGATCGTGATGACGACCCTATGGATTTGGACGTTGACCCGAGGAGCGTGGACGATTCTGAGATTGGTTTGGGTGATCGTTCTCCTGGCAACCTCGGCAACAGCCTTTCGTGCGACGAGTTCCGACAACGGATTCTTCGCGAGACGATTGACCAAGTCTCACTCGATATCAGTCCGCCGTTTCGACCCGACATCATTGACCAAGCTGAGTACGAAGAACTCAAGTCGGAGTTCGATGCGGAAACTCAACCGCGAACTTGGCGCAACATCGAAGGCAAACCGCTGGCGACTGGCCGCCTGACTGATCTGGCGTATGAGGAAGTGGTCATCATCACCGATTTTGGCACTCGTGAAACCATACCGATGGACGAGCTCAGCGAATCGGATCTCGCCTTCATCTCCAGCAACTGGGGATTGCCGACGGAATGCCTACTGCCGCAATCGCCTTACGAGCAACGCAACTGGAATCCACAAACGGTGGTCTGGGCTGCCTCCAACCTGTGTCACAAGCCCCTGTATTTCGAAGAGGTCAACCTAGAACGTTATGGTCACACGGCGGGGCCCCTGGCGCAACCCATTGTTTCGTCGGCTCATTTCTTCCTGAACATTGCCGTCTTGCCATACAAGATGGGCGTGCATAGCCCACATGAGTGCCAGTACGCCTTGGGCTACTATCGGCCGGGCAACTGTGCCCCGTGGATCATTCCACCAGTGCCGCTGAGCGTGAAGGGCGCGTGGTACCAAGCCGCGGCGATCTCAGGCACCGCATTGTTGGTGCCGTGATCAAAAGCGGCGCGAATGATGCGAAACTACTGCGAGAATGGGTCGCTGTTGCCGAAGGGATCAGCACCGAAAGGATCCTCCATCGCACCGCCATCATTACCGGGTGCCGCAAACGGATCATCCGCCGGCGCTGCAAAGGGATCTTCGGCCGGAGCGGGCGAGTTGAATGGATCTGACCCGGCGGGAGCTGCGTTGGATTCGGGTAGTGGAGCGTCACCAGCCAGTGGATCGTCCATGGCTCCCTCCAGTGCATCCGGCGATTCAACGATCGGGGGCTGGCGATCATCAGCGAACGGATTGTCCGTCGAGGGCGGGGGCGGCGGGACCGCCGACCTTCGCGGCATCGTGGCCGGATCGGAAGCCTTCGGCGGCATCGCACCGAGTTCGCGTCGACGTTGATTCGATCGAGCCTGTCCCTCGGCGACAGCGCGAATCCGAGCTTGGGCTCGCACCTGTTCGAGCTGCAACCGCGCCGCACCTTGAATGCGAATCAAAGCTCGCCCCACAACCGGTGCGAAACCAGTTCGTGCCTCGAGATCGGCTCCAACCTGAAAATCGCCATCGGCCTCATAACTTCGGCCCATTTTGATCGCAGCGAAACCGCGAAAGTAATGCGCCCGCGGGTCCTGCAATCCATTGCTAATGGCGTCCGATAGCAATGAGTGACTTTCCTGATGCCGACCCGAAAAGTACGAATGCACACCGCGTCCATAAATCTCCGACAGAGCAGCAACTTGTGCCATGGACGGCGTGGCAATAAAGGCCAATAAGATCACAGCACCAAACGCGAACGGCAGACGAAACTTCATTGACGGGCTCAAAAACCAATGTGACGGGAATAGTCTTCCAGATGCTCTTGCGGGACTTCACGGTAGTCTCATCCGCTAGGCTTGGCAAACCAACCAGCGGCAAAAGATGACGCTTATTTGCAGCATTGAGTGGTCTAAATCATCCTGAGTCCGGGTTGAAGGATGGCAGGACTTGATAACGAGCTGGACCTGATAAACTGTGGTCTGGCAAAATCGCCAAAAGACTTACCGTTTGATCGCGCCGGTTTCGTATCGGCTTCGGCAGCATTTCCAGTGGGGCGGTTCATCGGGGTTATGACGCACAAAACGAATGCTCGCTCGCATCTGTCACGGGATGCCATTCCATCGAACCCATCCGCAATTAACCCGCGAAGTACCCAACGCAGTTTTTTGCGAAGGACTTGGTCGGTGGTACTGGCGGTGTCCGTCGTGCTCGTTTTGACGGTGGGTGTCGGCCAAGGCATCGCTGCGTCGCATCCGGAATCCAGCCCATCAACATCCCAAGCTCGCGTCTCAAACGGCCCCGCACTTGACTTTGCTGGTGCCTCGGCGGCGGAGCGACAGCGTCGTCACATCGACGATCTGATTGAGGGGTTGGGATCGGCCAGCTACGCGACACGAGTACGCTGTCGTGGCGAACTTTCTCGCATTGGTCTGGCTGCGTTTGATGCCCTGCGTCGGGCACGAAATCATGTCGACAATGAGATTGCCATCGCGGCGCGGCGGCTGACCAGCAGCTTGGAAGTGCATTGGTCACAGCCGGAGGACCCAACTTACATCCGGGACCTGCTTCACGAATACGGATCCAAGAGCATTTCCAGGCGTCGGCAAATCGTACGGTCGCTGCAGCAGCAACCTGCGTCGGAAGTTCTATCGCCGCTGGTTCGCCTAGCTCGCTATGAGCCTGACCGTCATCTCGCACGCCAAGCCGCAACGGCAGCGATATCACTCAGCGTCCCAACGTCGTCGCGACCCGCGAAATCTTCCGACTCGGTTTGGTTTCAGGCGGCGATGGGCAACGCCGAAATGTCGCCCACCCCCAATCCATCAGCCGATGTGATCTTGCGTATCGTTGGCGACGATGATCAGCCCAGCAGCCGTTGGTTACGCCAGCATGCAGCCGATCGTCGTGCCGGCTCAGTCGATGTGCCCGCGTGGTCACAACTCGTCGCCACTGGACGCGCCCAAATCGATGAGGACCCGATAACGACCAACGCGTCTGACGCGTCACGAACGCGAATCGATCCTGATGCGAGCGAAGCCAGTATGCGGCCTGAAGAGCTGCTGGCCTTGGTGCGAACCTGCGCCAACCTGGCTCACGTGACGGGACAGACCGAAGCCGCCTCGAATTTATTGCGAAGGCACGTCGACCTACTGCCATCGCGGACACCCGAGTTGATGGAAATGATCACGTGGTCGCTCGATCATCAGTTCTTTGACGCCATTGTCGCGATTCATCCGTCCCACCGAATAACCGTTGAACGTTCGCCGCTGCTGTTGTACTGGACGGCGCTGGCTCATCAGTCCCTGAACCAAACCGAGACCTCACGATCGCTGGCTGATCAGGCGTTTGCGATGAACCCGTTGGTGATTGAGGCCGGCGATTCCGATAGTGCGGCCATGTCAGACCGCGAACTCGGTCGGCGCGCCGACGCTCACCTTGAGATGGCCGGCGAGCTTGTAGCTCGTGGTCAGTTCGATTGGGCTCGTCGCGAATTTGAATTGGTGATCGATCAGTTTGCGGTGGATACGATTCATTCGGCCGACGCCCGCATCCAGCTGTCATCCATGCTGGGCGATTTACAAGATCATGCGGGCGTGATCGAAACACTTCAGCCACTTGCAGATCGAATCGACAAAGACGATCGGATGAAGTCCATCCTTAGTCGCGGTCGTTTTCCCTATCCAACGATACGCAGTCGCATTGATTTCCATCGGGGTCAACTCAAGATCCAAACGGACTTAGCCGCCGCCAAACTTGATTTGGAGCGGGCGTATGACAATGACCCAACCAACATCGACATCCTGATTCAAATGTACCGCTTGCCCGGCGACGACGATTGGCGGGATATGGTCATGAATGAACTCGATGAGGCGATTGCTAGAGCCGAGCGTGAAGTCACCGCGGCGCGTCGAGACATTCCGCTGATGCCGGGACGCTTCGCCCGCGGCCAACTAGCCGACAAGCTTAACAATTACGCTTGGCTGATTTGCAATACCGAGGGTGACTTGCAGAAAGCACTCCGGTTCAGCGAAATGTCACTCAAAGAAGAGCCCAACAACCCGGCTCTGCTGGATACTTGTGCTCGCTGCCATTTTGCCAACGGTCAATTCCGCGACGCTGTCGAAACCCAGGCTAAAGCTGTCGATTTGATGCCGCACTCGCCACCGTTGAAACGACAGTTACGCGAATTTCAAATGGCGTTGAACCGGCAGAGCGAGTCCACCGAAGCTGAAACGGCGGCGGCGACGGATCGGGACGGCTGACGTTGGCAGCCGAGTATCGCAAAGTCATCAACGACGAGGCGTTGCAAAGCGACCTGAGGCAACTCGTTCGCTTATCGATCGCTGAAGATTTGGATGTGGCCGTTGATTGGACCACCGTCACGCTGATCGACATTGAGCAACGCGGTCGTTGTCACGTCGTGCCACGATGCACGGGCGTTGCCGCCGGAATAGAGCTTGCACCCATCATCATCGATGAGTTCGACGCTGACTTGGACGTTTCGGTTGCGATCCAAGACGGTGAACTCCTGCAACCCGGTCGACCTGTCGCAACCGTGTCCGGCTCCGCACGAGACCTACTGACCAGCGAGCGCGTGCTGTTGAATATTCTCTCGCGACTTTGCGGTGTGGCAACGCTGACAAAACAATATGCTGATGCGATCCACTCAAGCGGCGTTCGGCTCTACGACACCCGAAAAACCACTCCCGGATGGCGACGGCTGGAAAAGTACGCCGTCCAATGTGGCGGCGGACACAATCATCGCACGGGACTGTTCGATGGCTTTTTGATCAAGGACAACCATTTGGCACTAGGGCGATCACGCCTCGATGTAAAAGCCCAAGCGAGTGAACATGCAAGCCATGGGGACGAAGAGTCAACGTTGAGCGCAAGCGAGGCTGCCCAACGTGCCGTCCAAATGCGTGGCGCTCATATGAATCAATTGTGTGCACCGGAGATCGTTGAAATCGAGGTGGACGACTTGGCACAGTTGGAACAGGTCCTTCCCACAGGGATTGATATTGTGCTCGTCGATAACTTTTCGATCGATGACCTTCGCGCCGCCGTTGCCATGCGAGACCGGATTTGTCCAACCGTTCAGTTGGAAGCTAGTGGTGGCGTCACGATCGATACCATTGCGGCAATCGCGGCAACCGGTGTCGACCGGATCAGTTGCGGGGCTTTGACTCACCAAGCCGTTTGGTTGGACTTGGGGATGGACTGGGCGGACGGATCGGCGAGCTAAGTTTGCGTTCGGGGACGCTGTCAAGCTCCCAAGCCAAAGCGACGATTGAGAATCGGCCTCCCGCCTATGCTCAAGCGTGATTCGATTCCACCGCTGCATGCCCGCTGACGTGTCAACGCCCGTTTTGCCCAACGAACCCGCTTCCACGTTGCGGTCGATTGTGACCGGCCGAGCTTGGTGTGAGTTTTTGCAACCCACACTCGATGCCGCGTCCATCATGGCGTCGTTAGTGTTGGTCAAGACAGTCGCGCGAGGCCATGTCGACGATGCGGCGTGGGCGATGGGGTTGATTGCCGTAATTGTGTTCTTGCTGGCCGGTCAATTGACGGGACTGCAGCGTCGCGACAGGGCCACTGCAACGGACGATGAAATCCTTGGCATTTTGGGCACGTGGTGCCTAACCGTATTGGTGCTCGCGATGGTTGCATTTGCCACGCGATATGGCCAGTACTTTGCTCGTTCGGTCATGCTTGGCTGGATCATTTTGTGCCCATCAATGATTGGCCTATCACGCATGTGCTTGCGCATTGTCCAGATGGGACTGATGCGACAGGGCGTCGGTGTTCGCCGCGTTGCCATCGCAGGCATGAACAGGCTAGGCCTGCAAACGCACGCCAACCTCAACGAGCATCCCGGTTTGGGCTATCAAGCCGCTGGCATTTATGACGACCGCTGCTGGGATCGGCTTCAAAGCGATTTGACGACCGCCGGCGACAATGACTCTAAGGAAGGAGACGAGCAGTTCCTGCGTGGTAATCTGAATGACCTTGTTGACGCCGCAAAACGTGGTGACGTGGAAACGATTCTGGTCACACTACCCATGCGGGCCGAAGGACGCATCGCGAATCTGTTAGAAGAACTTTCCGATACGACCGCGTCCGTTTATATCGTTCCCGACTTTTTCGTTTTCGATCTGTTGCATTCACGCTGGACGCAGTTTGGTGACTTGCCCGCGGTCAGCGTTTTCGAGAATCCGCTTTTCGGCATTGATGGTTGGACCAAACGTGTTTCGGATGTGGTTCTGGCCAGCCTGGGTTTGATCGTCGTTGGCCTGCCAATGATTCTGATCGCTGCGGCCATCAAACTGACATCGACCGGTCCCGTGTTTTTTCGCCAACAGCGTTATGGTTTGGATGGTCAAGTCATCCGCGTTTGGAAGTTCCGCTCGATGCGCGTATGCGATGATGGCCCCGTGGTCAAACAAGCAACAGCCCACGATCCACGCGTTACGCGGTTGGGAGCGATTCTTCGCAAGACGAGCTTGGACGAGCTACCGCAGCTGTTCAACGTGCTCGATGGATCAATGTCGCTGGTTGGTCCGCGGCCTCACGCGTCGGCTCACAACGAGGAGTATCGTCGACAGATTCGCGGCTACATGCTCCGTCACAAAGTCCGTCCCGGCATCACGGGGCTGGCCCAGGTCAATGGTTGTCGCGGTGAGACCGAAACGATCGAGAAGATGAAACGACGCATCGATTTTGATCATCAATATATTCGTTCATGGTCGTTATGGCTCGACTGGCGAATTCTCGTCAAAACCCTCTGGGTCGCCTGGAAACAACCCGAGGCGTATTGACCATCAAACCAGTCTCGTCTGTTCCTAAAGTGAAAGCCAATACTCCACATTCAGTGTCTGTCTGGGCTCCGTGGTCGCACGGTAATCTCCCTGATTGACCAATACTCAATTCAACACGCCTCCGAGTGTCACCCTCCGACTGACCGCTCAGTTCGTCGAATCACTCTATTCAAGCTGAGAGGTGATGAATTGATTGCGAGCGTCACTTCAATGAACTAGCTTGACCGGGCTGGCGGATGAACCGCTATGAATCGATGTTTGGAACTTGTGATCGAAGTGATAATGCGATGCGTGATCTTGCACGGGTTTTGATTTTGGTTGTTGGCATGCTGCTCTCTGGCAGCCTACTCGGCGTGCGTGCCGCTCATGGAGCGGGTGCGCCGCTGCATGCGTTAGTGATTGGCAACAGCGATTATGAAATTGGTCGTTTGAATAATCCGGTCAATGACGCGAAGCTGATGGATCAAACGCTTCGGGAACTCGGCTTTACGGTCGACTTGCACTTCGATTTGAACCAGCAGGATATGGACCAGGCGATTGACACATTCGCTCGCAAGCTACCCCAGGGCTCAGCAGCGTTTTTCTTCTTCGCTGGTCACGGTGTCGAAGTTGATCACGAAAACTTCTTAATCCCCGTTAACGCACACCTCGCCAACTCGGCTTCGGTGCGATACCGGACGACTTCGATGTCCTACGTGCGCGATGTCCTGGAACAATCCAACAGCACGTTGAACGTGTTGATCCTTGATTGTTGTCGTGACAATCCGTTCACGCGATCGTGGGGGCGTAATGTCGGCAATCGTGGTTTGGCCCCGATGCAAGCTCCCGAGGGAATGGTGATTGCTTTTTCGACCAGTGCCGGAGCCACGGCGTCTGATGGTGACGCTGGGAATTCGCCCTATTCACTCGAGCTCTCAAGAGCATTGTCAGCCAAACCCGCCGACGGCTTGTTGTTGTTTGACGTGTTTCGAGATGCCAGCCGAGCCGTCAAATTGTCGACGGGTCAGATCCCTTGGTTGAGATTCGACGCCACACTCGAAAAATTCTATTTGCGGGCACCGACGGCAAGCTCTGAACCCGATACGAATTCACTCGTGGCTGCCGAAACGAAGGCTTCCGTAACAGCGACTCCTCCATTTGCGATTCCGGACTACATCCGAGAAAAACCACAATCAATGCCCCAGCGCAACGAATTGTTGGTGCAAGGCGATCGATTTCACAACGACGCCAAGTACGACTTAGCGATCGAAGCCTATACGGCGGTCATTGAAAACGCCTCGCTTGGTACCGAAATGCGAAATCGTGCCCGTTTAGGTCGCGGCGGTAGCTTTCTCGCACGGCGAACTGACAGCGATCTGGAACGAGCGATCATCGATTACAAGGCGGCCGGCAAAGAAGGTGTTCGACTAAGCGTGCTTCGCCCAGGAGTGACGCTCAGAGTCGAAAACAGAGTGACGGGCCGGCTGCAACTCAATGAAGTCGTATTGTTGACTACCACCCATGACGATTGGTTCTGGGTCAGATCGGTGATGGGCAATCAATCACGAAAAGGGTTCGTCAAACGAACGGCGTTTGAACCGATGCCAGTGATCGTTCAAGCCAAGTCTGACAGCCCGCAGAAAGTGTCATTGGCCGAGTCTCCTACGCCAGCGATGTCGCAGACGGTCGCGTCGCCCAGACAAGGTTTGCCTCAATCCAACGTCGTGCATTCGAGCACCGTCCCATCAAGCAGTGCTCCGACTCGACCCATCGCATCATCGTCGGGGTCCAGCCAACGGGTTTACGTCGACGCCAACGGACGTGTCATCGCGTCGCCGCAATCTTCCCAGGCATACAGCCCCCAGCGGGGTCAAAACCAAACCTTGGGCCGCAATTCAATGACGTTTGGCGATGGCGGATCGCGCAATTTAGTACCGTCGAACAGTTTCCCATTGCGTTCGAACCAACCGGCCCGGCAAAGTTCTCAGTCAGGTCGAGCCCCCGCAGGAGCCGATGCCTGGACCCAACGATATTTCCAGAAACATGGTCGTGCTCCGAGTATTTGGGAGACGCCGAAATGGGAATCACCCAACCAGATCAAACAGCTGCGAGCACGTGGTTTGGTTCGCTGAGACCCTGTGCCAATGTCACTCGACTGAGGCGTGACTAAACCGCTGAACAAAAAATGCTGTGACCAGATCATCGGTCCAAGCGTGTCGGCCCGCTTGCAGAAACCCATTGTGACCGCCGCGGGGCTGCCGTAGCCATGTGGTCGATGGAGAGAATTGCTCGAATCGACTTTCAAACATGGATGTGGGAATCAGCGGATCATCATCAGCAGTCACAATCATGGTCGGACGATCAATTGCAGACAAATGGTGCATCGCCGAGGCATCGGCGTAGTAGGCTCGCTCATCGCTGTAACCAGCTAGCGGGGCCGTGATGAATCGATCGAATGTTCGCAGCGTTTTGGGAATGCCGCGGCTCAGTCCGGATTGGAACGTTTTGTTGTTGGCAACTGCCGGTGGCACTCGCCTGAGCAACTGTCGGATGAAGTACCAGTTATAAAATCGCAACCATCGCGACTGCATGGCATCACTGCACGCCTTCAGATCAATCGGCGGTGCGATCGCCAGCACTCCATCCACGCGAGGCCACCAAATCGGTTCCGGATTCAAGCCTGAAGCAACGCGACCGCACGCACGCAACACTTGATTGCCACCCAGTGAAACGCCGACCATCCCGAGACTTGTTGTTGGCGGGTTTCGCGTGGCAATGAATGACATCGCCGCCAAAACATCATCGGACCTGCCTGCGTGCGTGATGTTCTGACAAGTCGTTTGAGCAGCCCCGCAACCGCGCATGTCCAATCGATACGTGGTGATGCCGTGCCGCAGCAATCCAGCGGCGAATCGCATCATGTATCCAGCGGCGTGGCACCCACAAAGTCCATGGATCAGCAGAACGGCAGCGTCTCCGACGCGATCAGCGCGATCCCCAGGTGCACGCGGTTTGTTCTCAAACAGCACCAACGCATCACCATCGGGCAGTGGAACGAGGTGTCGCGATGCATCAGCGACGCAAGAAGCGGCCGCCGATGATCCGTTTGCTGGCAACAACGTGTGGAGGTGGCCAGACAGCCGTCCATCGCTAAGCAATTGTGCAATTGCAAACCGGGCCGGAATATATCTCGGTGGTTTAAATTGATTCACGGTCAGCGTGACTCAACCCGCGTCGCTACCAACACGGTCACGCTCGGCCGCGGCATCTTGCTTGGCACGTTCCTCGAGCTGTTTTGCGGCGGCCGCCTTTGCCGCTTCGTTTTGCGTTTTGACGCGGGCTGCGGCTTCGGCCGTGGCCGCTTCTTGCTCGGCTTGCTGAGCCGCGACCGGGTCGGCGACATAGGTTTTACCGTCGCGGTATCGCTGCAACATCTGCGAAGCGAACGTCTGGACCGCAGGCGGGGCAGCTTCAACGACTTTCTCTTGCCAACCCACCGCCGTCTCGAACTGACCGTTGGCTGCCAAGGCTGCCGCCAGTGCCGAAAGGTCACCAACGCTGTTGTAACTTGTGATTTCGCATGCCCGTTTGGCCGCGCGAACCGCCTCCGATGGGTCCTGTAGCGATTCGTCCGTTGTTGTCGCCAAAAGCCAGGCTCGATTTTGATGCGCCAGGGCGTACTCGGGCTCCAGCTCGATCGCCTTGTCGTAATCCTGAAGGGCCTCAGCGGCACGGCCAATTTGATATCGGTTGTAGCCTCGATTGTTCCACGCGACCGGGTCAGTGGGATTGAGCTCGAGCGCCGCAGAGAAATCAGCAGCGGCGGATGCGTACTCCCGTTTCTGGAATCGAACGTAGCCACGTCCCATAATGGCCGCGACGTCTTCGGGATTGGTTTCCAAGATTGAATCGAAATCCTTAATCGCCAAATCAAGTTGACCCGAAGCTTTTAGCGCAATGGCTCGTTGACGCAGTAGCGCCGCGTTGCCACGCCGCACCGCCAGTGCGGATGTGTAATCTTCAATCGCGCGATCGAATTGGCCGGTGGACATGTAGACGGCACCCCGATTGATGATTGGGGTCACGTCATCGGGGTCCAGCCGAAGTGCCTGTTCATAATCAGCGATCGCACGATCGGGATCGCCATTGGCAGCATGAAACAGTCCTCGACTGCTGTAGGCATGTGGCTGGCGATAGCCCTTTTGAATCGCGGTATTGAAATCGTCCAACGCTTGTTCGTTCTTTCCCAGTGCCCACCACGCTGATGCACGCAACGTGTGATAGCGGCCTTCATTGGGATTTGCTTCGATCAGCTGAGAATAAATGTCAGTCGATTCAGCAAGCTCGACCGCATTGACTTTGTCGACGACACCCTGAGTTCCATCATGCGTGAGGATGACGTATTCGGCGTCGCGAACTTCAACGACCGTCAACAGATCGCCCTTCTCGATCACGTCGATCACATCTTGCCCGTCGGCAAAACGCATGTCGGTCCTCGCGACAACCGGTTGGCCCGGAGACGCCGCCATCACGGCATCATGCAACGGGACAAAGCACACGCACCAGAGCAGCCCTGATTTCATTCGTGGATACCAATCTGCGAGACCATGCCGAATCGAAGTGATGACGTGAAAGTAGGGTGAACTCAACATCAGTCGTTTAATGGGGCTTTTCCAAGTGCAAGGCGTCGATCGCAAATCGTACACAACCGAGGCGATCTTCTTCGCCACCTCGTCCGCGATTACGCAACAAAATTGGCAAGAACCTGACCGTCGCGACTTCGTTGAAATCGGCATGGGTTTGGTGGACTCACGCGGAGCCTTTCGAACGGCTCGAAAGGCTCCGCTGACATGGCGACTGAGAGCGGAAAACCGAATTCACTGCGGCGAAACCGCAGAAATTTCGCGTGTGGGCGGTTGTAAGTCGAATTCATCAAAATAGGCTTACGCGGTCGAAGCGACGCAACCGGAATTAATCACCCAAACAGCCCAAACCACTGCTGGCCCAGCCAACTGTTGTTGGTCACCTATTTTTCTGCCTCGGAGACGCCTCCTGTGATTTCTCAGAGAATTTCCTTGAAACTGGCACTGAATCTTGTGACTGCCGCAGCATTCGTGCTTGCGACGACGATCACCATTGGCACGGTCAACGCCCAGTGTGGCGGTTGTAGTGATCCCTGTGTTAGCAGCCCATGCGTCACCGGCGTTGCCGGTGGAGGGTGCGGCAGCAGTGTCGCGATCAGCAGCGGATGTGGTGGTGCCGTTGGGTGTGGGCAAGGTTATGTGGTTTCCAGCGGGATGCCCATGTCATCCGAGACCGTCTCGTCAATTGCCACCGCTCCAACGCCATCGGTCGAGCCAATTTGCGAACCGATCACCAACTACAAGGTTGTTATGAAGCCGACGTATGAGACCGAGACTCGGATGGTCAGCACCATGGAGACGCGTACCGAAACTCG